>DXGW01000121.1 GCA_019113665.1 Candidatus Alistipes excrementipullorum | reverse complement strand
ATCGCGGCGGCGGCTTCGCGCGTCAGGGTGAGCACCTGCACGTCGGCCGTCGGATTGGCGATCTTCAGATCAAACGCCATGCCGCTCTGCAGCGTGCCGTTGATGTCGCCCGCGCCCCGCAGCTTGAGGTCGAGCTCCGCGAGGCGGAAACCGTCGTTCGTCTCGCACATCGCCTCGAGGCGCGCACGGGCCTCGCGCGAGAGCTTCTCGCCGGACATGAGGATGCAGTAGGACTGGGCCGCGCCGCGCCCCACGCGGCCGCGCAGCTGGTGCAGCTGCGAGAGACCGAAGCGCTCGGCCGACTCGATGACCATGACCGTGGCGTTCGGCACGTCGACGCCCACCTCGATGACCGACGTGGCCACAAGTATGTCGGCCTCGCCCTGCTTGAACTGGCGCATCGACTCCTCCTTGTCCTCGGGCTTCATCTTGCCGTGACATACGGCCACGCGGTATTCGGGCAGCGGGAAGTCGCGCGATATGGCTTCGAATCCGTCCGTGAGGTCCTTGTAGTCCATCGTTTCCGACTCTTTGATGAGCGGGTAGACGACATATACCTGCCTCCCCAGCCGTATCTGCTCGCGCATGAAGCCGAAGAGCCGCAGGCGTGCCGAGTCGAAGTAGTGTGCCGTCTTTATCGGGCGGCGGTTGGGCGGCAGCTCGTCGATGACCGATACGTCGAGGTCGCCGTAGAGCGTCATGGCAAGCGTACGGGGTATGGGTGTCGCCGTCATCACGAGGATATGCGGCGGCTGCAGGTTCTTGGTCCACATGCGGGCGCGCTGCTCGACGCCGAACCGGTGCTGCTCGTCTATGACCACGAATCCCAGATTGGCGAAGACGACCTTCTCCTCGATGAGGGCATGGGTGCCTATGAGTATCTTGACCGAGCCGTTGGCTATGCCTTCGAGGGCATGGCGGCGTTCGCGGGCCTTCGAGGCTCCGGTGAGGATTGCGACCTCGACGCCGACCCCTTCGAGCATGCGCGAGACGGTTGCGAAGTGCTGGCGTGCAAGTATCTCGGTCGGGGCCATCATGCAGGCCTGGAAACCGTTGTCCACGGCCAGCAGCATGGCCAGCAGCGCCACGACGGTCTTGCCGCTTCCGACGTCGCCCTGCAGCAGACGGTTCATCTGCCAGCCCGAGACGGTGTCGTTGCGTATCTCCTTGATGACGCGTTTCTGCGCCCCGGTCAGCGGGAACGGCAGCCTGTCGTTGTAAAAGGTGTTGAAAGCCTCGCCGACACGCGGGAAAAGAAAACCGTTGCGCCGGCTCATGCGGGTCGTGCGCTGCGACTGTATGTTGAGCTGTACGCCTAACAGTTCGTCGAACTTCAGGCGGTACTGTGCCTGTTTCAGCAGTTCGGGTGTCTGCGGGAAGTGTATGTTGCGCAGTGCCTCGCGCAGCGGTATGAGTCCGTATTTTAGGCGGAACTCTTCGGGCAGAGGGTCGTCGATGTGCTCCTTGGCCGTAGCCCACAGGTTGCAGATGATGTTGTAGAAACCCTTGGTGCCGAGAGCGCCCGAAAGCTTCTCGGTCGTCGAATAGATTCCCTGCAGGCCGCTCTCGACGCGGCGGGCGAGCGCTTTCTCGATGTTCTCGACTTCGGGGTGCACCATCGACAGCTCGCCGCGGAAAAACGACGGCCGGCCGAATATCAGGTATTCGCGCCCGACCTCTATGCGTTTCTCGATCCACTTTATGCCCTGGAACCAGATGAGCTCGGCCGAGCCCGTCGGGTCGGAGACGTAGACCGAGAAGCGCCGCTTGCGTCCCGTGCCGGCGAACCCGACGCCCGTCACGCGCGCACGGAACTGCACGTAGGCGGCATTCAACGATTCGCCGATGTCGCCTATGCGGTATATTTTCGTGCGGTCGATGTAGCGGAACGGGTAGTGGGCGAGCATGTCGCGCATGGAGACGATGCCCAGCTCCTTTTCGAGCAGTCTGGCGCGCGCCTCGCCGACGCCGGCGACGAACTTGATGCTGTTGTCGAGATAGTTTCCCACAATACAAAGATAGAAAAAAGTCGTGTGTGCGCCTCCCGCCGCAAAAAGTTTTTTAACTTTGCCTTAAAATCGAGACGAGATGAATATCGAGAAATATCAGCGCCGCCGCAGTTCGGAGGTGCGCATCGGCAGTGTGACGATCGGCGGCGGCAATCCCGTGGCCGTACAATCCATGACCAATACGCCGACGGCCGATACCGCGGCGAGTGTGGCTCAGGTCGAGCGTATTGCGCGGGCGGGCGCACCGATCGTGCGGCTCACGGCACAGGGGCGCCGCGAAGGCGAAAACCTGCGGAATATTGTCGAAAGGCTGCGCGCCGACGGTTTCGATACCGCTGTCGTGGCCGACATACACTTCGCCCCCGAGGTGGCTTCGATCGCGGCGCAGTATGTCGACAAGGTGCGTATCAATCCAGGCAACTACCGTACGTCGAACGGCGAACTGGAGGCTCTTATCGCCCAGTGCCGCGAACGCGGCGTGGCCCTGCGCATAGGCGTGAACCACGGGTCGCTGGCACGCCATGTCTTCGACCGCTGGGGCGACACGCCGCAGGGTATGGTCGAGTCGGCAATGGAGTTCCTGCGCATCTGCCGCCGCTGCGACTTCGACCAGGTGGTGGTGTCGATGAAGTCGAGCAATACCCGCGTGATGGTGTATGCCTACCGCCTGCTGACGGAGGCCATGGAGCGCGAGCAGATGTATTTCCCGATCCATCTCGGCGTAACCGAGGCCGGCAACGGCATCGAGGGCCGCATCAAGAGCGCCGTGGGTATCGGTGCGCTGATGGCCGACGGTATCGGCGACACGATCCGCGTGTCGCTTACCGAGCCGCCCGAGAACGAGGTGCTGGTGGCGCAGATGCTTGTGGATTACTTCTCCTCGCGCGAGGGCGGGTTCCCCGTCCCCGACGCTTCGGCATACTCGCCGACGGAATACCGCCGCCGCAGCCGCGTGGCCATGCCGGTCGTGCATGACGAGATAACTTCCGAATTCCGCATAATCGAGTCCGTATCGGCAAACCCGACCGCCGAACTGCGTGCGGCCATTCTCAACCTCCACAGCGACGAACCCGTGGTGGTGAAGCGCCGTTACGACGACCGTTCGCTCGAAACGCTGGCCGTGAAGGCCGCTGCCGACATGGGACTGCTCTTCATCGACGGGCTTGCCGACGGCTTATGGATCGAGTCGCCGTATTTCACCCCGGAGCAGTTGCGCGAGGTGGAACTCGACATACTCCAGGCCTCGCGCGTGCGCATGTCGCACACCGAATACATCGCCTGCCCGAGCTGCGGACGCACGCTCTACGACATAGAGGGTACGCTGGCCCGCATCAAGGCGCGGACGTCGCATCTGAAGAATCTGAAAATAGGGGTCATGGGGTGTATCGTGAACGGCCCGGGCGAGATGGCTGATGCCGATTACGGCTATGTCGGCGCGGCAGCCGGGCGCATAACCCTCTACCGCGGCCGCGAGATCGTCGAGCGCAACATTCCCCAGGAGGAGGCGCTGGACCGTTTGGTGGCGCTGATCAGGGCAGACGGCAAGTGGAACGACCCCGAATGATGTTTGCGGCATGATTATCCTACCTTCGACATATCTCGGTTCGGTCGAATATTTCGCCCATCTGGCGCAGCATGGCGGCGATTGCGTCATCGACCTGCACGAAAACTACGTCAAGCGCTCGGAGCGCAACCGCGCCCGCATAATGACTGCCAACGGGGTGATGGAACTCTCGGTTCACGTGTGCAACGCCAACCGCCCGCGCACCCCGATGCGTGACATGCGCATCGACTATTCGAAACGGTGGCAGCACCAGCATTGGGTGGCGATTCTGTCGGCATACCGGTCGTCTCCCTATTTCGACTATTATGCCCCGATGCTGGAGCCGTTCTATACGCGGCATTACGAGTTTCTCGCAGATTACAATACCGAACTTACACGGCTGCTGCTCAAGGCGGCGGGGATCGATGCGGAGCTGCGTTTCTCGGAGGCTTATGTCGAGGCCGCGCCCGGCGATACGGACCTGCGCCTGAAAAAAAGGGAG
The DNA here is from genome assembly GCA_019113665.1 of Candidatus Alistipes excrementipullorum. Taxonomy (GTDB): domain Bacteria; phylum Bacteroidota; class Bacteroidia; order Bacteroidales; family Rikenellaceae; genus Alistipes; species Alistipes excrementipullorum. Next base: position 13,209 of record DXGW01000121.1, on the reverse strand, counting down.
AGCCGCATGGTCTCTCCCCGTTACTTCCAGCTCTTCTCGGACCGCTGGCCCTTTGTCCCTAACCTTTCGTTCCTCGACCTTCTCATGTCCGAGGGCCCGTCGTCTATCGGTGTTTTAAGAGATTGCCGATTGTAAGCGTCGTGCTGTCCGAAGCCCCGTCGGCCGATACGGCTATGGCGTTGCTGCCGCGCATCTGTATCGTGTCCGAAACGAAGAGGCACGGTCCCGTACGGTGTGTCCTGACCGTATCGCCGTTGATCGTCAGTATCGGGTTGCACGATGACGAATAGAACTTCACGCTCTGTGCCGTACTGTTGCTGTACTGGCGGGTCTTGCCCTTGATGTGCAGCGTCGGCGACGAGGTGTTCCACATGGCCCGGTAGAGATAGTATATGTCCTTGAGCCTGGTGTGGTCGAACCCTCCCAGACCGGCGTTCAGCACTCCCGAGAAGTAGCGCGTCGAACCGAAATCGAACATGTTGTTTATCCAGATGCCCCAGAAGAGGTCGTCATCGGCGAGCTCGGCCACGTATCCCTCGTGGAAGCGCGTCTGCCATATCTCGGGTATCAGGTTCTGGCGGTTCTTGATCTTCACGATGATGTCCGACGGCTCGCCCACGGCACTGTTGGCACCGTAGCATATTGCCTGCCGCAGGTGACCCCACTGCTCTGAAAGCAGGTTGGTCCACAGCTTGAAGTCGGAGATCTTGCCCTTGTCCCAGCCGTAGCTCTGCTGCCATACGATGAGGTCGGTGATGAAGTTGATGTCGCCGTCCTGGTTGCTGCACGCCACCGTCGGACGCGAGGCATCGAACTTTTTGGCGATGCCGTTCAGCTCGCGGACATACTCCAGAATGCCGTTGCCGCGAGGCTTGATCAGCGAGAATACACCCCACATCACAACCGAGGGGTGGTTGTAGTTCTGGGCGATGATCTCCTGTACCTGCCTGCGGCCGTTGTCCTTGAAACGGTCGGTGTCGATGTAGGCTATGTCTCCCGGGAAGGGGCTTTGCGTCAGCGGGAAGTCGATCCATACGAGCATGCCCTCCTCGTCGCAGCGGTCGTAGAGATACTGCATGTGCGGAGCCGTTGCCGACCTGATGGCGTTGGCGCCCATGTCGCGTATGATACGCAGGTCGCTCTCGTAGTCCTTTTCCGTCAGGGCGTTTCCTGCGGGCAGGCGGTCATGGTACAGCGTCACGCCGCGGACTGGAACGGTCTTGCCGTTCAGCATGAAGTGCTTTTCGGGGGTTACCTCGATGCACCTGAACCCGGTACGCGTGCGGACAGTGTCGGTGCCGGCTACGGCCTCGACCGTATAGAGGTTGGGGCGGCCCGTGCTCCAGAGTTCCGGGTTCTCGATGGTGAAGGGTATGTTCACCGCCTTGCCGTCGGCCTTGGCCTTCGTCTCACGGCTTACGGCGACGTATCCGTCGGGCCCTATGATGGAGATGCTGACGTTGCAGCTGCTCTCCTTGGGCGAGGAGAGGTAGAGTACGACGCTGGCGTCGACCTTGTCGCGGGTTACGGACGTCTGTTTGACAAGAAGCCCGTCGGTGCCGTAGAACGTCGGGCTTATGATGGTGCGGTCGGTGACTATCAGCTCGACATCGCGGTAGATGCCTCCGTAGAGGTTCATCTCGGTCGAAACGGGCAGTACGTCGTTCTCGTATGCGTTGCTGACCATGACGTGCAGCAGGTTGTCGCTGCCGTAACGCACCTTGTCGGTTATCTCGATGGTGAAAGCCGTCCAGCCGCCGCGGTGCTCGCCGGCATGTTCGCCGTTGACGAATACGTCGGCTACGCTCTGCACTCCGTAGAAGCGCAGGAAGAGTCTTTTGCCCTCCCATTCCGACGGAATGTAAAGGTCGCGCAGGTAGTTGCCCGTGCTCTGTACGTAACTGCCGCGTCCTGTCATGGCGTCGAGGTTCCACGTGTGCGGGAGGTTTATGAATCGGGCCACGTCGCTCGTGTTCTCGTTCTTGAAGAAGAAGCGCCAGTAGTTGTTTAGCGAGTATATCTCACGGCCTTCTGCGGAGAGGAAGGCAAGCATCGACAGCAGAATGGCAATGTATCGTTTCATCTCTCTTTGAATTTGCTGTACAAATATATGAATAAACGAAAAAATACGCTAACTTTGTACGTGTTATGTGACAAAGCGACCATTATGTCGCCTGTTTTTTACCTGTTCACGATATGAATGTATTTGACATCGCGGTATGCATAATTGCCGTCGTCGCGCTTGTCGGCGGCTGGCGGCGTGGTTTTGTGATACAGTTGTGCGGTCTTGCGGCCATAGGCGTCGGCATATGGCTGGCCGCGAAGTTGGGCGACAGCGTCGGCGCCTGGCTGCATGTCGAGGGGCGTTACGCCTTTGCGGCAGGTTTCCTGACGGTATTTGTCGCCGTGCTGATAATCATAGCGATACTCGGCCGTCTGGTCAAGAGTCTTTTCGATTTCGTGGGGCTGGGCATCTTCGACTCGCTGTTCGGCATGCTGCTGTCGCTGCTCAAGGCGGCCCTTGTGGTCGGCATTCTCTGCACGGCCTTCAACTCTCTCAATGGCAACGGACGGTTCATCTCGCGCAAGAGCCTCGGCAATTCGTTGTTCTACTATCCGTTGTGCGATGCCACCGAGAGCGTGTTCAAATTCTTCGACAAGGCCGATATCGACTCTGCGGTCGACGACATTGTCAAAAAAGCGGATATAGATGTCTGACCGGGAGAGATTTGCCGGCGTGGTTGTCTGCGCCACCGGAAGCTGGTACGACGTTATGGCCGACGACGGTGCCAGGTACCGTTGCCGTATGCGCGGGCGCATGCGACTGCGCGGTGCCCGCTCGACCAACCCGGTAGTCGTGGGCGACATGGTCTCCGTCTCGGACGACGGCGGCGACTTCGTCATCGAGGACATTGACCCGCGCCGCAACTACATCATACGTCGAGCGTCAAACCTATCGAAGGAGTCGCATATCATTGCGGCCAACATCGACCGGGCACTGCTGGTGGTGACGCTCGCATCGCCGCGCACGGCGCCCGAATTCGTGGACCGTTTCCTGGTTACGTGCGAGGCCTATTCGGTACCCGTGACCATACTCCTTGCCAAGTCGGACCTGACTGCAGGTATCCGGGACGAGGCGGAGGCCTTCCGTGCGACATATGAGGGGGCGGGTTACGACGTGCTGGAGATATCGGCGCTCAACGGCGACGGGCTCGATGCCGTGCGTGAACTGGTTGCCGGCCGTACGACCCTTGTGGCGGGCAATTCGGGTGTCGGCAAGTCGACGCTCATCGGGGCGCTCGACCCGTCGTTCGAGGTGCGTACCGGCGAGATATCGCAGAGCCACCTCAAGGGGCGGCATACGACCACCTTCTCGACCATGTACCCGCTCTGCGGCGGCGGTTTCATCATAGACACCCCCGGCATCAAGGGTTTCGGCCTTATCGACATCGAGGACGCCGAGCTGTGCCGTTATTTTCCCGACATGATGCGTCATGCCCCGCAGTGCCGGTTCTACAACTGCACCCATACGCATGAACCCGACTGTGCCGTGATCGCGGCTGTCGAGCGCGGCGAGGTGGCGTGGTCGCGTTATGAAAGTTATCTGAAAATCCTTGACGAAGATGAAAAATACCGTAAGTGACGCGCACTCTGTCGAGTGGTATGCCGAGCGGACCGGCTATCTGGCTGGTTTCATGATGCCCGAACGCATGGAGACCCTGCGGTCGACCGTCGGAATGCGTACGCGTTACATGACCTTGCTGGCCGAAAATACGTTCCACCCTCACAATGCCAGTGCACTGGTCCGCCATTGCGAGGCATTCGGTGTGCAGGCGATGCATACGGTCGAGACCCTGTGCGAGTTCAACCCCAGTTCGAATATCGTGCGCGGCACCGACAAGTGGGTCGACATCGTGCGCCACGAATCTACGGCCGAAGCCCTTGCGGCGCTGCGCGGCAGCGGATACCGCATCGTGGCCACCACGCCGCATCGCGAGAGCTGTACGCCCGAGACGTTCGATGTGGCGCGCGGCCCGTTCGCGCTGGTCTTCGGGACGGAGCATGCCGGCATCTCGGACGAGGTGATTGCAGGGGCCGACGAGTTCCTGCGCATACCCATGTGCGGTATGGTCGAGAGCCTTAACGTGTCGGCATCGGCGGCCATACTGGTCTACATGCTCTCGGAACGCATGCGCCGCGAGGTGCCCGACTGGCAAATGTCGCCTCTCGAGCAGGCGGCGACGCTCTATCGCTGGGCGCGCGAGTGCGTCAGGGACGATGAAAACGTATTGAAACGAAAATTCGACGAAATATGAAAAAACTTCTGTTAATGTTCTTCCTGCTATTTGCCGGCGGAAGCGCCGCGGCGCAGGACCTGTTTCCCGTATTCGGCATGACGCTGGGCGAGACCACGCGTCAGCAGGCCTCACAGTTGGGCTACCGCTCGACCAACAGCAAGTATCCCGAATGTTATAACGTGGGTACGTGGAGTTTTTGGGACCATGACAAGGACGGCGTGTTCGAACAGCTCTACCTGACATATACAGACGACCTGCCCGCACAGTGGACCTCGCAGGGGCTGTCGTGGTCGTTGTCCTATGACGGCTGGCAGTCGCTGCTCCGCCGCATGGGATATACGATAGAGATCAAAAAACACCCGTCTGTAGGGTCTTTCAACGGCCGCAGCTGCCTCAAGGCGGAATTCTATGCAACCAACCCGTCGAACGGACTGCAGTTCCGCCTCGATTTCAATTACGGCAATGGCAACGGCGAAGGATATTCCACCTCGTCGCCGTCGTCGCTCTACTGCATGACGCTCGTGGCGACGCGCGGATCGGTACGCGGCAGCGGCACGGCTTCGACGCAGAGCTCCTATGCCTCGACGCAGAGTCCGGTTTCCCCGTCGCAAAGTGCGGCTCCGGCTTCAGGGTCGCTGTTCCCGCTTCAGGGAATCGTCCTCGGCGAGACCACGCGCTCGCAACTCGAGGCCCAGGGACACCGTGCAACCGACAAGTATCCCGACTATTATCACATAGAGACGGGCAACGGCACCAACCTCTTCTGCGTGAACAACAACATCGTCTACAAGATGTCGACCATACTCAAGAGCGACGTGCCGCCGCAGTGGATCAAGGCCGGTTTCGACCCGTCGCTGTCGTATGACGAGTGGTTGTCGCTCTTCCGCTCGATGGGATATTCGATAGAGGTCAGGCGCGCCCCGACCGTTGGCCAGTACAGCGGCCGTTCGTGCCTCGATGCCCGCTTCATAGCCACCGACAACAAGTCGGGCATGCGTTTCGACATGGAGTTCAAGTACGGCAACGATCATGGCGAGGGCTATTCGACTTCGTCGAAGAACTCGCTCTTCTATTTCAGTGTCGAGGCTACGCGCGGCTCGCTGCGCGGCGTGGGCATCGCCTCTGCCGGGGCTGGAACTTCCGTCGCACAGGCTTCGGGATCGTCTGCAGCATCTTCGGCACAGGGCCCGGCATCGGCCGCAAACACTCCGAAGTACAGGGAGATTGCCGGTCTCAGTGAAAACCTCCGTGCCGTGACGCCTTCGGGCGGCGGTTTCGTGGGTTTTGCCGATGCGCATGACAATCTGATCATACCTGTGCGTTATGCACACCCGACAACGGGCAGTGCGTCGGCAGAGCGCGGACGCTACTTTTTCGTCGACGGCGTGTCCGTTGTGTCCGACGGCAACAACAGCTGGGGCGTGATCGACCAGAACGGCAACCAGGTCCTCCCGTTCAACTACCGGGTGAATGCGTATTGCGGACTCTACGAGGGCGACTATTTCGTTTTCCTGGGCAAGTTCGGCTCCCCGAACAACGGTTACAAGACATTCTACATGATAGACTTTGCCGGCAACGTACTATACAAGTGCAAGAATACCTATAACAGCAAGCCCATAGCCAAGATCAAGGCATTCTACAACAAGACCGGCAAGAAGATCATCGAGGCCAACCGTGCTGCAGGCCGTTACGATACAGTCATGGCACAGATTGCCGAGGCCAAGCAGGCGGCAGCCGACCGTTCGTCGCAGCTCTATGCCCAGGCCCAGGCCGAGGCCGCGCGCCTGCGCCAGCAGCAGCTCGAGCAGCAGCGCCTCGAAAACTCGTTCAAGGCCTACGCACAGAAGTATGTCGAGGAGCAGATCAACAAGTGGCAGATAAAGGGCGAGTATGAGAAGACTTCGGAGTGGCGCGCACGCGTCAACGAGGCGACACGCCGTCAGAAGGCGCGCCAGCTGACGCAGGAAGCCGAGTCCAAGTTCATCGCCGAGCGCAGCAGCCGTGTGAAGACGTCGTACGCGATTGACGGGGCGTATGATGCCGACAACGAGACATACTGCATTTCGACCTCGCAGTTCGGCAAGCTGCTCGTGCCGGTTCCGCGTTCGTCGGCCAAGCAGTTCCGCGATCAGTGGCAGGCGATCACCAAGACCCCGCGTTACTTTATCGAGGACGACAATCTGGCGCTGGCTTCCGTAACCTTCCGCATGCCTGACGGCAAGGAGTTCCGTTACAGCAACCGTGCGTCGCTCAACTATACGGTCGCACAGGTCGAGTACAACTTCAACCCCATCGAGATCATCACCGATGACGACGAACCGTCGCCTTCGGGCCGTCAGAATATCTCGACGACCAAACTCGTGGCCGGCACGCGTTCCGATGTCGACATTACCGTTCCGCAGGGAAGTAAGGCCAACCCGTCGACCTTCGCCGTGATCATCGCCAACGAGAACTACGACAATGCGGGCCGTGTGGAGTTTGCGCTCAATGACGGCAAGACCTTCAAGGAGTACTGCAGCAAGACGCTGGGTATACCCGAAAAGAACATTCGCCTCTATGACGACGCGACGTTCGTCACGATCAAGCGCGCCATCAACTGGATCGAGCAGGTCGTGGCAAGCTACGGCCCCGAGGCGCACGTGATATTCTACTATGCAGGTCACGGCATACCCGACGAGAAGACCCAGCATGCGCTGCTGCTTCCGGTGGACGGCATACCGACCGACCCGACGACGTGCTACAGCGTGGACCGGATCTACGACCGCCTGGGTGCCATGAAGGCTGCCCGTGTCACGGTCTTCATGGATTCGTGTTTCTCGGGTTCGCAGCGCAGCGGCCAGATGCTGGCGTCGGCACGCGGCGTGGCCATCAAGGCCCGCCCGATGGAACCTCAGGGCAACATGGTTGTCTTCACCGCCGCACAGGGCGACGAGACCGCATATCCTTATCGTGAGAAGTCGCACGGACTGTTCACCTACTTCCTGCTCAAGAAGTTGCAGACAACGGCCGGCGACGTGTCGTTGGGCGAGCTGGGCGACTATATCACCCGCAACGTGAAGATGGAGTCGCTGACCGCGAACGACAAGTCGCAGACCCCGAGCGTGAAGGCTTCGGCCGGTCTCGGCGACGAGTGGCAATCCCTAAAGTTGTAGAGCGTCATGGGAACCATTCTTCGCAAAGCATTTCTCGAACATGTGGGACAGACTTCGCCGTCGCCCATGATGATCGAGGTGGCACGTGCCGAGGGCGTATTCTTCTATACGCCTTCGGGCAAACGTTACTATGACCTTGTGGCCGGTGTCTCGGTCAGCAATGTCGGCCATGCCAACCCTGCGGTCGTAAGGGCCGTGCAGGAGCAGGCGGGACGCTACATGCACATCATGGTTTACGGCGAGATGGTCGAAAGGCCGCAGGTGGAGTATGCCGTACGCATCGCCTCGCTGCTGCCCGACCCGCTCGAAAGCGTCTATTTCGTCAATTCGGGAGCCGAGGCCGTCGAAGGGGCCATGAAACTGGCCAAGCGTTGTACGGGCCGCACCGAGATAATATCGATGCGCCGTGCGTATCACGGCTCGACGCAGGGGGCCATGAGCCTTATGGGAACGCCGGAGGGCGAGGAGTGGAAAAACGCATTCCGCCCGCTGCTTCCGGACGTGCGGTCGATAGAGTTCAACTCGTTCGACGAACTGCAGTGCATAACCGGGCGTACGGCTTGTGTCATTGCCGAGCCCGTGCAGGGCGAGGCTGGCGTACGGCCTCCGGCAGACGATTACCTGCAGGCTTTGCGGCGCCGGTGCGACGAGGTGGGGGCGATGCTTGTCTTCGATGAGATACAGACCGGTTTCGGCCGTACGGGCGAGATGTTCGCCTCGGTCAAGTACGGGGTGACGCCCGATATAGTCTGCCTGGCCAAGGCTTTGGGCGGGGGCATGCCGCTCGGTGCTTTCGTGGCCTCGCGCGAGGTGATGAACACGCTTACGGTCAACCCGACGCTCGGCCACATAACGACATTCGGCGGCCACCCGGTATGTTGTGCTGCGGGGCTTGCCGCACTCGACTATATAGTCGAGAACCGCCTGGCCGAGAAGGCCGAGGCGAAGGGCGCCCTCTATGAGAGTCTGCTTGCGGACCACCCGCAGGTGAAGGAGATACGCCGCAGCGGACTGCTGCTGGCTGTCGAGCTCGGCTCCTCGGACAAGATGTTCGCCATGATGGAGATGTTCGCCCGCGAGGGCATCATGAGCGACTGGTTCCTCTATTGCGACACGGCGTTCCGCATATCGCCGCCGCTGACCATCTCCGAAGACGAGATACGCGACAGTGCCCATATCATACGCAAGTGCCTCGACAGGCTTTGACAGCCGTATGCCGACAAGAAACCGCAGGCTGCATGCATGCAACCTGCGGTTTTACTGTTTCCGTATGAGAGTCAGGCCTCTTTGGCGAACCCGTTGAGCCGGGCGATCTCCTCGGCCCACCGGCTCTCGTCGGGGGTTTCGAGTATGAGCGGAATGTTGTCGAAGCGCGGGTCCTGCATGATCAGCCTGAACGGCTCGATCCCCAACATGCCGTCGCCCAGCGGCGTATGGCGGTCGACATGGCTGCCGAGAACCTTCATGGCGTCGTTCAGGTGCATGCCGCGCAGGTATTTGAACCCTATGATGCGGTCGAATTCGGCAAATGTATGCTCGAAAGTCTCTTTCGTGCGCATGTCGTAACCGGCTGCAAAGGCGTGGCACGTGTCGATGCAGACGCCGACGCGCGACTTGTCCTCGACGCGTTCGATGATATAGGCCAGATGCTCGAATGCGAATCCGAGATTGGAACCCTGCCCCGCCGTATTCTCTATTACGGCCGTAACGCCGCGGGTGCGGTCGAGGGCGATGTTTATCGACTCGGCTATGCGGTCGAGCGACTGCATGGCCGTGATCTTGTTGAGGTGGCTTCCGGGGTGGAAGTTGAGACGGTCGAGACCGAGGGCCTCGCAGCGCGACATCTCTTCGATGAAGGCCGCACGCGACTTCTCGAGGCCCTCGTGTTCGGGGTGCCCGAGGTTTATCAGATAGCTGTCGTGCGGCAGTATCTGTTGAGGCGTATATCCGTATTCGGCGCAGGCGGCACGGAATTCCGCGGCCTGTTCCGGCGTTACGGGAGGTGCGCTCCACTGTCTCTGGTTTTTGGTAAAGAGGGCAAAAGCCGTAGCCCCTATCTCATGGGCGTTGCGCGGAGCTTTCGCCACGCCGCCCGAAGCACTTACATGTGCGCCCGTATATTTCATGGTTATCGGTATTGTTATGTACAAATATATGTAAAATCCGTATATTTGTAAATTCAAAGCAGACTAAAAACAACTTGCATATGAAAAAAGCCCGTACGATTCTCACTCTTCTGACACTTATGTGGGCAGGTGCAGCCATGGCTCAGGTCTCGATCGAGGCTGCAGCCCCCAAGTCCGATCAGATAAAATTCGTGGACAAGATCAAGCAGAACGAGGTCAAGGTCGAGTTCTCGAACGAGGCGCAGGAGCGTGCCGCCCGCGCCGCCATACGCCGCGAGCGCAATACGCTCGAGATCAACGCGTCGCTTAACGGGTCGCTCTCCAACTTCAACAGCAAGTGGCAGAGCGTCAACGGTAATACGAACTCGATAACGGCCATTTCGGGTTTTCTGCTGACGCATACCTTCAGCAAGGGCCGCTTCACGATAGACAACAAGGTGTCGGCCAAGCTCGGCGCCACGAACAAGGAGAGCGAGTGGACCAAGAACCAGGACGAGTGGTTCGTCTCGACCGCCCCGGCCTGCAAGATCTCGAACACGTGGAATTTCGGAGGTCTGATTTCGCTGCGCTCGCAGTTCGCCAACGGCATAGATGACACCAGTTGCCGCACGAGCCGCTTCTTCTCGCCGGCATATCTCAACATATCGCTGGGTTTCACGTACGTGTGTCCGAAGCAGAAGTTCCCCATAAAGATCTACCTGTCGCCCATAACCATGAACTCGACATATGTGAGCAGCTGGACCGTCCGTGACGTCTTCTTCAACAAGAAAGGCTTTACCACCGTCGACGGCGCATCGCTTACCTACGACCAGTTCCTGGCCAATCCCGACCTGCTCTCCGCCGCCAACCGCAACACGTCATACTGTTACGGTCTGACGCTCGACGACGGTACTTCGCGCTATGAGGGAGGTTCGTCCGTACAGATCGATTTCGACCGTACGTTCGGCAAGAAGGGCATATTCCGCTACCGCACCACCATCTACTCGTTCTATGGCTGGATCAATGAGCTGGCACAGCAGTCGGGAACAAACAAGGCGCTTTTCGAGAGTATCGTGCCGACCCTCCGCTGGGAGCATACGGTCGACATCAAGGCGACGAAATTCTTCTCCACGCAGTTTTATTTCCAGATGTACTACAACAAAGCGCAGATAAAATCGTTACAAACACAGATAGTATTGGGTGTGGGGCTCTCCTATACCTTCAAGAACAAATAAACACTCGTCACCATGCGCCATATCAAATATGAAGGGTATATCCTTCCAGTGCTGATCGTCATACTGGCATTCCTTTCGGGACTCCGTTTCGGACAGATACGGGGCCGTCGGGCGACGACGTCGCAGATCGAGCAGATGGTCTCGGAACTGTCGACGCCGACCAACAAGCTCTCCTATACGCTTTCGCTGATCGATACGCAATATGTCGACTCGCTGTCACTCGACTCGATTGTCGAGCACATGATGCCTGTCGTCATGGAGGAACTCGACCCGCATTCGGTCTATATCCCCGCTTCGGAGATGCAGCAGGTGAACGAACCCCTCGAAGGCGAGTTCGACGGCATCGGCGTTGTCTTCAACATGGCTACCGACACGGTCATCGTCCTGAACGTCATTCCTTCGGGTCCGAGCGACAAGGCCGGGGTGCGTGCCGGCGACCGCATAATCCGCATCAACGACTCGGTCGTGGCCGGCCGCGAGATCCCGCAGAACGAAATCGTACACCGCCTGCGCGGCCGCCGCGGTACAGAGGTGAAGCTCTCGCTCGAACGCCAGAGTATCGCCGACCTTGTGGACGTGACGGTCGTGCGCGACGCCATTCCGTTGAAGAGCATCGAGGCCTCGTTCATGATCGCCGACCATATCGGATACATAAAGCTTTCGCAGTTCGCCCGCACGTCGTATTCCGAACTGATGAGCGCCATAGCGTCGCTGCGCGGCGAGGGCATGACAAAACTCATCTTCGACCTGCGCGGGAACTCGGGAGGATATCTCGACCAGGCCATACTCATAGCCAATGAATTCCTGCCCGAGGGCGACCTGATAGTATATACCGAGGACCGTCACCGCAACCGTGTCGAGGAGTTCAGCGACGGCAACGGTACGCTTACGGATATAGGTCTGGCCGTGCTTATCGACGAGGCGAGCGCGTCGTCGAGCGAGATTCTGGCCGGTGCGCTGCAGGACAACGACCGCGGTACGATTATCGGCCGCCGATCGTTCGGCAAGGGTCTCGTGCAGCGTCAGGTACCGTTTGCCGACGGCTCGGCGCTGCGTATCACGGTGGCACGTTATTTCACCCCGACGGGTCGCTCCATACAGAAACCGTATATCCTCGGCGACGAGGAGTCGTACCGCAGCGACATGTTCAACCGTTATCTCAACAACGAGTTCTTCTCGGCCGACAGCATACACTTCGCCGATTCGCTGCGTTACGTGACGCCGAAGGGCAAGACCGTCTACGGCGGTGGCGGTATCATGCCCGACCTCTTCGTGCCGCTCGACACGACGGACGTGACCAAGTACTTCGTCGAGGTCTCGGGCCGCAATATCCTCTACCGTTATACGATCGAGTATGCCGACCGCCATCGTGCCGAACTCGACAAGATCGAGACTCTCGGCCAGCTCCGTGCCTTCCTCGATGCGGACAGGAACCTCCTGGACGACTTCGTGGCCTATGCGGCGCGCCATGGCGTGAAACCGGTCCCGCGCGAGATTGCCGTATCGCGGCAGCTGATCGAGGCCCAGTTGCGGGCCTACATCAGCCGCAATACCAAACTCGAAAGCAACGGATTTTACGACAACATATACAAGATTGACAATGCCGTACTGCGTTCTCTGGAGGTGCTGAACGCGGAGGACGAAAAACAGGAAGCGAAATGATCCGCAGAATCATACAGACATTGGGAGCGATCGCCGTAGTGGCCGTGATAGTATTTACGGTCATAGGCCGCGATACATATGTTTCGGCTATCGAATGGAAAAGGGTGAAGGCCGTGGCTGCCGCCGCAGATAAAAAGAACCCCGGCAACGTCGAACCGTTGCCGGAGGAGAGTCGTGTTCCGTCCGGGTCCGCGGACGCGAATATTCATGACAGCATACCGTCGGCTGAGATCGTGCCGGCCGACAGCGTCGCTTTGTAACCGTTATGCGGGCCTTTTACGGCCTCGGAGCGGGAAATGACAACGTCCGTGCGTCAAGAAAACTGTTCGGAAAATCGCCCCAGTTCGACGCCTGTCCGTTCGAGACGTTTATGTGCCTGAATGCACGCAATGTATTGTTGTCGAGTACAACGACACGTTGCGGCATGGGCCGGGTGTAGACGTTGACTATCGAACTCATGGTTACGGCGGGGCGCACCGGAATCTTTTCCGGCTGGTTGTTGCGATTGGACCTCCATGCCTTGAAGTCGGGCTGCCAGGTCTCGATATGCGGCCAGAATCCGATTTCGGGGTTGTAGTCGAGCCCGTGGTTGTCGGCATTCATCTCCTGGTCAATACGTCGTATCTTGCCCGTATCGGCCGGCTGTTGGGCCTGTGCTGCCATTGCGATCGACAGTACGGCCATTGCTATGACTGCTTTTCTCATCAGAAAACCTCCTGTAATATTTTTATCGAGCGAACCGTATGGATCGCGTCGA
>DXGW01000120.1 GCA_019113665.1 Candidatus Alistipes excrementipullorum | reverse complement strand
GAATCTTGTCCAGCGTAACCTTGACCACGAGGAAGTTGTAGATCGACTGGTTGCGGCTCAGTTCGGCCTGCGTGAGGGCGAGCTGCGAGTTGTCGATTTCGACGAGGGTACCGTTTCCGATTTCGTAGCGTTTCACGGCTATGTCGTAACCGCGCTGTGCCTGGTCGACCGTTGCCGAAGCCGAGTTGTACTGCTTCACACCGGTCTGCATGTTGTTCAGACACTGAATGATAGACACGCGCAACTGACGCTCGGTATCCTGACGCTGCAACTGGAGGTTCGACAGGTCGAGACGGGCCTGGCGCGTAGCGGCGCGCTTGGCGTTGCCGGCGAAGATTGGAATGTTCAACTGCAGTCCGGCATACGAATAGGGATTCCATGCGCTGCTCTTGAAGAAGCGGCCGTCATTGCCCAGAGCCGTATAGAGGTAAGCGGCATTTATCGAGAGCGTGGGGACATTGGCCATCTTGGTTATCTTCAGTGCCTTCTGCAGCATCTGCTCCTGCAGGTCCAACTGCTTCATGGTCGAGTTGTCGGCAAGATCGAGCTGCGACATGTCGTAAGCCTCCTTCATCATCGACTCATAGTCCATGAGCGAGCCGACGACGTCGATATCCATCTCGAGGTCGACGCCCAGCAGGGCCTTGAGCTGCCAGAGTGTCAGCGTTACGCTGTTCTCGGCCTCGATAAGGTTGGGTATTGCGTTCTGCACCGTAACGTTCGACGTGATGAGGTCATACTCCGACGTCGAACCCACGTCGTATTTCATTCTTACGTTCTTGTTGTTTTCAACGGCATTGTCATACACGCGCTTGTAGACCACGAGCGACTCCTTGGCCAGCAGGGCCGAATAATAGGCCTGCGTAACCTGCTCGATCATGTCCTCGCGCGAAGAGCGTGCCTGCTCGACGGCCAGTTCGACATCGAGAGCCGAAACCTTGAGGTTCGACCACAGCTGTGCGTTGATTATGGGCATCGAGAGTGTGAGTCCGCCGTTGAACGAGTTGTCGGAGCCGACCTTGATGGTCTGCGTCTCACCGCCAAAGTCCATGCTCATCGTCTGCTTTGCGAGCACGCGCTGGTACTGGGCCGATGCGTCGAGCTGCGGATAGAGGCTCGCGTACGTGCCCTGTTTGGCGTAACGCTTGATTTCAATCTCCTGGTCTGCGATCTTGATGGTCGGATTCTCGCTCAGCGCGATCTCCAGAGCCTGCTCGAGCGTCAGTTTTGTCTGCGCTCCGACCGTAGACAGGCCAAGCAGGAACATGCCAATCGTTAAAACTAATCTTTTCATACCCGAAAAAAAATTTCTCTACTCTGTATTACTATTTACTTATCTGAATTTCCAGTTGTTTGTACTTGTCGCTTTTGAAGAAGTCGTCTATCACGCGCAGTCCCTTCTCCGTTGCGATTCCGCGGAAGAAACATACGACCACATGCATGAATGCGTCCCTGACCGACACTCCGGCCGGGAAAACCACATCGCGGCGCACGGCTACACCCATCGCCGTATAATAGAGCAACGTGATGGCCAGATCAATGTTGAAGCTGCCATCGAGAAAACCTTCGTCCACACACTCCTGAATCGACTTCTTGAACCTGACCGTACCGTCATCGCTCATGTTGGCGTGCAAACGCTCGAACACAGAGGGATAGAAACGCATCAGATTATTCATTAGACGGTTGTTGCTTTCGGAATATTGTGTCATCTCGATAAAACCCACCAAAACCGCCTCAAGTTTATTCTGTGTATAGGCAGAAAGGTCCCTGACCCGACTGTGCTGATCCTGCATGTGTTTGGCCATGCACAGATATATTAGTTCCTCCTTGTCGCCGAACATTTCGTAGAGCGTCCGCTTCGAAACGCCGAGCGACTGGGCTATATCGTCCATTCTCACCGACTTGATTCCCTGTGAAACGAACATCTGTGTTGCCCGGTCGATTATGTAGTCCCGTTGTGTCATAAAGATCTCTGATAACCGCGGCAAAGATATGTACAAAAAACACTAAAAACAAGAAAAGTTTTCGGTTTTTATAAGTTTTTCAGGCAAAAATCCGTTCAATCGGCAAAATCCGCCGGTGAAACGCCGACGGCCGCAGAACAGAGCATGAGCGTCGTAAGGCGGAGCGGCCGGGACGTCAGCCTCGGGAATCGCTCCTCGCAATACGCTGGCCGTCAGGCATCGAAAGCATACATAAAAAAATCCTGCAGGGTGTAACCTGCAGGATTCGTCCATACTGCATTCGGTGACTAATCTTCACGGCGGAAGACCATGGCCGTACGAGATATATTATATATCTGTATGAAATGGCGCGTTTCGCCGTCTACCTCGCACGGATACGAAAAGTGCACGACCGACGGGTCCTCGCGCCCCTGCCCGCCGAATGCGATATCGTCGGTCGAGAGTTCGAGACGGAACTTTCCGGGAGCCTGCACACGCAGCGCATAGTCGGGAATCGATGCCGAGGGGTGCCAGTTGAAGACGAAGAGCAGGTCGCCGTGCGAGAATACCATCGTCTTGTTGGGTTCGTCCATCTGCAGATTGTACGGATAGCCGTCGGCGAGGACACCGTAACGCCTCACCAGTGCGATCATGGCCTTGTCGAAGTCGCCCAGATAACTGTACCTCAACAGCTTGTTCGTCGACAGCGACCACATGCGGCGGGCATGCGCATAACTCCAGCCGTTGCCCTCGCGCGGAAAGTCGATCCACTCGGGGTGTCCGAACTCGTTGCCCATGAAGTTGAGATAGGCGTCGCCGCCGGTCGATATTGTCATCAGGCGTATCATCTTGTGCAGGGCCATACCGCGGTCGATTATGAGGTTCTGCGACTTGCGGTCCATCGAGAAATACATCTCCTTGTCCATCAGGCGGAACGCTATGGTCTTGTCGCCGACGAGCGCCTGGTCGTGCGACTCGGCATAGGCCACGGTCCTGACCGACGGCAGGCGGTTGGTCATCACCGACCACATCTCCCAGATGTTCCAGTCCTCGTCGGGTACGTCCTTGAGCATCTTGATCCAGAAATCGGGAATCGCCATGCCGAGGCGGTAGTCGAAACCGACGCCTCCGTCATCGACGGGCGAACACATGGCGGGCATGCCGCTGACATCTTCGGCTATGGTTACGGCCGACGGGCGGAAGTCGTGCACGAGCCTGTTGGCGAGCGTCAGATAGGTTATCGCGTCGCCGTTGACGCCGGGGCCGAAGAAAGCCTCGCGCGAGTCCATCGGCTCATAGCCGTGGTGGTGGTATATCATCGAGGTCACGCCGTCGAAACGGTAACCGTCGAAATGGAAGCAGTCGAGCCAGTACTTGACGTTCGAGAGCAGGAAGTGGCGCACGCCGTCCTTGCCGTAATCGAACGTCTTCGAGTCCCAGTAACGCTGGTTGCCCTCCTCGCCGGGACGCGAATAGAGATGGTCCGAACCGTCCAGCTCGTTTATGCCCTCGTTGATGTTCTTGACATAATGGGCATGGACTATATCCATGATCACGGCGAGCCCGAGCGAATGGGCCTTGTCGATAAGGTATTTCAGCTCCTCGGGTGTGCCGAAGCGTGACGACGGGGCGAAAAAGCTCGACACGTGGTATCCGAACGACCCGTAATAGGGGTGCTCGGCGATGGCCATCAGCTGCACGGCATTGTAACCGTCGGCCTTGATTACGGGCAGAATACCGTCGGCGAACTCCACGTAAGTACCCACACCCTCGCGCTCCTGCGCCATGCCGACATGTGCTTCATAAATCAGCAGTGACCCGAGCGACGCAGGATCGAATCCGGCATCATGCCACTCGAAAGGCTGGGGCACCCAGAACTGGGCCGTGAAGTCCTTGGTCCCGTCGTCCTGCACCACACGCGTGGCATAGGCCGGTATGCGGTCGTGCCAGCCGTTACGGCCGTGGACGTGTATCTTGTAGAGCGAGCCGTGCGTCAGACGGTCACCGTACATTGCGTCGGGGAAAAACGCGCTCCACACGCCACCCTGATCCTTGTCGAGCCTCAACTGCGTACGCTGCCAGCCGTTGAAGTCACCGAACAGATAGACGTCCTCGGCCTCGGGAAGCCACTCGCGGAACCACCACCCGTCAAGATCGTCATCGCGCTGCCAGCCGAAATAACGGTATCCGTTTGCGTAATCGACTATCGAGCCCGAAGCCCTTTCGACGTCCGCCAACACACGCAGGTAATCGGCATGGCGGCGGTTCATCTGTTCGGCCACGGGCTGCAGCCATTCGTCGCGTTCGACAACTGCCAGATCGAAATGTTTGTCACTTGCCATAGCGAAATAGTTGTTTTAAACAAATATACGATTTTTTTCTTATATTTGCGAATATTGATAACTCTAAACCTTAAAAAAAACAATGATCAAAGGACACCCCAAAGGTCTGTTGGCAGCGGCTTTAAGTAATATGGGCGAGCGCTTCGGCTACTATATTATGAACGCCGTGCTGGCACTCTTCCTCTGCTCGAAATTCGGTCTGAGCGAGGAAAAAGGAACTCTCATCTACTCGTTTTTCTATGCGGGCATCTACGTTTTGAGCCTCGTCGGCGGCTGGATCGCCGACAGGACACAGAACTACAAGGGCACAATCATGGCCGGACTCATCACCATGGCTGCGGGTTACGCCGTGCTGTCGATTCCGATCATGTCGACCGAGGGCAACATCGTGTGGCTTCTCCCGCTCACCTGCCTTGCGCTCTTCGTCATCGCATTCGGCAACGGTCTGTTCAAGGGCAACCTGCAGGCCATCGTCGGACAGATGTACGACAACTTCGAGGCCGAAGCGGCCAAGAAGGGCGAAGAGGCTCTCAAACAGGCGAAATCGAAACGCGACTCGGGATTCCAGATCTTCTACGTGTTCATCAACATAGGCGGCGTGCTGGCTCCGTTCATTGCACCGCTGCTGCGCAGCTGGTGGCTCAAGGCTCATGACCTGGCATACAATGCACAGCTTCCGGCCCTCTGCCACGAATATATCGACAACAACGGCCTCACCGGCGACAAGCTCCAGAACCTCAACGAACTTGCCACGCAGGTAACGAACGGTGCGGGCGTTGCGGCCGACCAGCTGGGCGACTTCTGCGCCAACTACCTCGACATCTTCAATACGGGTATCCACTTCTCGTTCATCGCGTCGGTGGCCGCCATGCTCATCTCGCTGATCATCTTCCTCTGCACCAAGCGCACCTTCCCCACTCCGGGCAAGAAGGCCGAGACCGTCAGCGTCAGCTACACTCCAGAGGAGCGCAAGGCTGCAGCCGCCGAGATACGTCAACGCATGTACGCCCTCTTCGCAGTTCTGGGCATCGTGATATTCTTCTGGTTCTCGTTCCACCAGAACGGAGCGTCGCTGTCGTTCTTCGCCCGCGACTTCGTCAACTCGTCGGTGATTCCGCCCGAGATATGGCAGGCCATCAATCCCTTCTTCGTGATCGTGCTGACTCCGGTCATCATGTTCATCTTCGGCTCGATGGCACGCAGGGGCAAAGTCATCTCGACACCCAAGAAGATCGCCATAGGTATGGCAATCGCCGGCATGGCCTATCTCTTCCTGGCCGCATACTCCTACATTCAGGGCTATCCCTCGGCCAACGAGTTCAAGGAGCTGCCCATAGCCGAGCGTGACGCGATGGTGGCAGGCCCGTGGGTACTCATCGTACTCTACTTCTTCCTGACCGTCGCCGAGCTCTTCATCTCGCCGCTGGGACTTTCGTTCGTATCGAAAGTGGCCCCGAAACACCTGCAGGGTCTCTGCCAGGGTCTGTGGCTCGGAGCCACGGCCGTCGGCAACCTGATGCTGTGGGTCGGCCCGCTCATGTACAACAAGATTCCGATATGGCAGTGCTGGACGGTATTCCTTGCCGTGTGCCTCATATCGATGTTCGTGATGCTGGCCATGGTCAAGTGGCTTGAGAAGGTCACCAAATAGCGATAAAACGACTTGAAAAACCGGCAGGCAAGACTTGTTGCCTGCCGGTTTTTTCATACACAAACTCCCCCGCAATATGAGAACAGCCAAACTTACGGCACTGGCGATAGCGTTGCTGTGTGCCGTCGGCCTTGCCGGCTGCAACAAGGCAAAAGAGGACAAAATCGGAACGGTCAGAATGTACGTCTCGGCCGAAACCGGCACCTGCACCCCATGGGGCAGCGACGGTCCGGTCGAGTGCATGCTCGTCATGGAAGAGGGCGCCGACACATACACGAACCTTGTATTCGGCGGCATCAGCGGCTTCACCTATGAGAAGGGGCACGAGTACGTGCTGCAGGTCGAGAAGAGAACCCTTGCCGATCCCCCGGCCGATTCCGGCAACGTGAGATACAGGCTTCTTGAGATACTGGAGGACAAACCGGTCATGTAACACGAAAACGAAGAGAGGAGATGTCCGACATCTCCTCTCTTCGTTTGTTCACACCGTGCCGTGCACATATATTATAATATATGCCGGTCCGCATACCGCTGCGCGCTACCTGTCCGACGCTTCATCGTCCGACAGCGGTCTGCCATAGACCTGCAACGAGTCCGCACCCTCCTGTGCCGGGATAGCTCCTTCGCCGGACAACCCGCACGCATCACGCTCCGGCCTGCCGTCATTCCGCTCCGGGCCGATTACGTCACGCACCGGCTCCACGCCGTCCTGCGGCGTCCGCATATGACGGTCGCCGCGCTGCCGGCTTCATTCTATCGAGTTGCCCTGCAGCACCAGCAGGCGGACGCCGCCCTCGGAGTTGGTGTATATCTGCACGACCTTGTGGAAGGTTCCGGGCTCCATTTTGTGAGGCTCGTACGTCAGCCGTATCACCGAAGTACTTCCGGGAGGCAGCGGGCGCTTCATGTAATCGAACTTTATGCAGGTGCACGAGGTCGTTATACGCGTTATCACGAGCGGTTCGCTACCGTCGTTGACATACTCGAACTCGGCGGTCAGGTCGCCGCCGTCACGGCGCACGTCGCCGAAATCATAGGAAGTAGTCATGAACGAGATATGCGCCCCTTCGTATTGTGAAGGCGTCTGTTCCATCATCTGTTCGATCTGCTGCTCTTTCGAATCGGCAGTTTCCGAGGTCTCCTCTCGCTGGGGTTCCTGCCCGTACGCGGCCACTGCAGAAAAAAGAGTTGCGAGCAAGATCGCAAAGGTTTTGCACGTAGTACTCATATCCGCAATCATTTCAGGTTAAATTTATAGGTTATGGTTCCACCCTCGACGAAACTTTTGCTCTCGGTGAAGCGGGCCTTCCGGGCGGCCGCAATCGCTGCGTTCACCATGGCCTGATTCGATGTGGTAGAACCTTTGGGTTCATATACGGCGTTGGTCACCTGTCCCGACTTGTCGATCGTGACGCGGATCACCACCTTGCCGCTTTCATTGCCCGGATACGACGGCTGCGGCAGTTCGCCGACAAGTCCGCGCCCCTGCAGTCCCGTATCGAGCTGGTCGTTGCCCGCGGGGTTGAGACCGCCGCCACGGCCTTTGGCCTGGTCGGCGTCGCCCTGACGCGCCTTGGGATTGCCGACGTCCTCGGGATCGTCGGTTCCGCCCTTGCTCATCTTGAATAGGGCACGCGGGTTGACCGTCCTCGTCTGCTCGTCCTCGCCGCTCACCTGCCGGTCGTTCTCCACGGGCGACAGTTCGTCATGCATGGGGGCTTCGGTCGCCTTCACCTTCGGCTGCGGAGGTGTCGGCTCGGGAGGATCGACAAACTCCACCTGTATGACGTCACCCGCAGCCGGACGGTTGCGGCCGAAATCGAACGACACGAAC
Source organism: Candidatus Alistipes excrementipullorum (assembly GCA_019113665.1). Taxonomy (GTDB): domain Bacteria; phylum Bacteroidota; class Bacteroidia; order Bacteroidales; family Rikenellaceae; genus Alistipes; species Alistipes excrementipullorum. The sequence goes on along the minus strand of DXGW01000120.1, from coordinate 12,833 downwards.
ACGAACAGGCAGACCAGCGCCAACACATACGTTGCCGCCGCTATGGCCGCGCACCTTACGGGCATCTTGTCGTTCGGGTCGTAATAATACATCGCTTCGTCGTTTTTAGGGTTGTGTAGCCAATATCAGTTTGTAATCGTTGTCCTTGGCGATATTCATCACCTTCACCACCTCGTCGATCGCCACGCTCTTGTCGCAGTGCAGCGAAACGGTCGGATCTTCCTGTCCCGCCAGCCGCGCCTTCAACGCACGCGACACGCCGTCGATACCGTCGACCTGTTCGAGTTCGACGTAGTAGTTGTACGATGAACCGTTCTGCTGTATCGACACCGTCGTCACGGCCTTGTCCTTAAGCTGGTTGGAGCTTTTGGGCAGGGCGAGTTTCAGGGCGTTGGGGTTGATCAGCGTCGTGGCTATGACCATGAATATCAGCAGCAGGAACATCAGGTCGGTCATCGCCGAAGCCGAGAATGACTTATCGACCTTCGAGCCATGTTTTATTGCCATAGTACGCTACTTTTTTTGAACGGGTTGATTCAGAATGTCCATGAATGCTATCGAGTTGGCCTCCATGCGGAATACGAGCTTCTCGATACGGGCCACCAGATAGTTGTAGCCGAAGTACGCCGGGATACCTACGACAAGACCGCCGACCGTCGTAACCATCGCTATGTAGAGACCGCTCGACAGCAGCGCCAAATCCACCGTACCTCCGGCGGCCGACATGTCCATGAAGGTGCGCACCATACCGAGAACCGTGCCGAGGAAACCGATCATCGGGGCGCCGCCGGCGATCGTCGCGAGGAACGGCAGTCCGTTTTCGAGTTTCGAGACTTCGAGGTTTGCGACATTCTCGATGGCCGACTGCACGTCGCTCATGGGGCGTCCCAGGCGTTCGATACCCTTCTCCACCATTCGTGCGATCGGGGTGTCGGTCTTCTTGCAGAGGTTCACGGCCGAGTCGATCTTACCCTCGTAGATGTAGTCGCGTATGCGGTTCATGAAGTTCATGTCCAGCACCGAGGCCTTGCGAATGGCGATGAAACGCTCGACAAAGATGAAGATGGTCAAGCCGCCGAGCAACAGCAGGACCCACATCAGCCAGCCTCCCTTGTTGAAAAGTTCCCACAAACCCATTTCGGTCGCTTCATTGGCCACCGTATCGGCAGCCTGCAATAATGTAATCATAACTGTGTTTGAATTTATTTGAGTTTTTAATCGTATATCATGTAATCGTCTTCAATATCACGCGGGTCGTCGGCAGCGGGCAGCATGTCGTCCTCGCGGCTCTGAATATCCCGTTCGCGGGCTTCGAGCCGTGCCTGACGCCGGGCCTCGCGCCGGGCCTTGCGGCGGCGGTTGGTGAAACGGTCCCTGACACGCTGTTTCAGGTCCTTGAGGTTGTTGAAACTCTCCTTGTAGTATATACCTATGCCGGTCTCCTGCAGACCCTGGTTTTCGTCGAAACGGTCGATCGTATGGGTGAAGCCCTTGAGGCGCAGGTTTCCGGCGCGGTCGATGAGCCACGTCAGGTAAGCCTCGCCCATGAGATTGGACATCTGGTTGTTCACGGCCATCGATTTATCGACCAGATAGTTGCCCTCGACCTCCAGCAGCAGGCGGTTGTTGATCAGCTCGGTCGAGAAGCCGAAGTCGACCTCGTCGCTGGCGACATCGGTCTTGGGGCGGTAACGGATCACGATGTTGTAGTCGTCGGCCGAGAGCCAGTTGCTCAACTGGTTCGACAGCAGCTCGAATCCCGTGGCGGCTGAAGCCGTCACGCCTATGTTGGACGATGAACCGGTCGTCGCCTCGGAGATGAAGCTGTTGGCCATCAGCAGGTAGAGGAACTGTTGCGAGCGGCTCTCGGGCGTGCTCAGGGCATTTGCCACCACTGCCTGCACGTCTGGGTCGGCATTCGGCACGACCACGTCGAACGTCACGGTCGGTTTGGTCAGGCGGTCGCTCAGGTTTATGATGCACTCGACAGGCACGGCGCGCGTAGAAACCGTCGACGAGACGCTGCCCGCAAGCAGCGGCTGCAGCGAGGCCTTGAGCTTGTAGACCGCATCGATATTGAGCATGGCGTCCACGGGTTCGCCCGTCCACTGGATCGAAGATCCCTCCTCGATGATGAACTTCTTGTTGATGATGTTCTGCAACGTGAAGAGGTAGCTTCCCTCGATTATGTTGTAGTCGCCGTACATCTCGAAGATGTTCGACTTGGGATTGATGTGCAGGTTGAGCGCACCCTCGCCGCGTCCCTTGATCACGTCGCCGACGGTCGGGTCGATTACGAGCTGGAACATGGCGTTCGGCCGCACGTCGAGTGCGAGGTTTATGTCCATGCGCCCCGATGACGACGAGCGCTGTCTCTGCCGGCGCTCGAACATCAGCTTCTTGCGCACGAGATAGTTGGTCGTATCGGGTTTGTTGGCCTTTTCGAATATGACGAAGTCGGCCGTCGAGACGTCGGACTTGCCCGACAACGGCAGGAAGAACTGGGTATTGTTGTCGGTCGAGGCCACGATGTCCATGTTGACGCCGCTCTTGTCGCCCACGATCGTCGCCGCGCCGCTCGCATAGACCTTGCCGTAGAAATAGTCGTTGTCCTGCGAAGTGGTGTTGAGCACGAGCATGCGCTGCGGCTGCACGTTGAGCTTGTACGAGATGTTCGACAGGTGGTTCAGGCTCAGTTCGAAAGACAGGCGCCCGCGGTTGTGCTCGCTGTCGTAGACGGCGACGGAGTCTATTGCGAAACGGTTGTTCCGCACCTTGATGTCGGCTTTGGGCACATTGTATGTCACCTGCGTGAAGTCGACCGTCGTATTGAGGTTGCTGACGACGATGTCGCCGCTCAGGTCAGCCTCACGCCGCTGTCCCGTGAAGACAAGGTCGGCCGCCGCCGTGCCGTGCGTATCCGAAACGACACCTTCGAGGACGGGGTCGAGCAACGCCATGTCGAGGCTGTCGGTCTTGAGTCGTGCATAGTACCTCACCTGCGACGGGGCATAGAACCCGCGTATCACGGTATCGCGCTTGGCCTGTGTCGACAGCGAGAACTTTGCCCTGTTGAGTTCGAAATCCCATTGCGAGTCGAACTCCAGCGAGGGGACGTGTATCGTGTTCACCTCAACGCTGTCGAGGCGTATGTTTGCGGCTATTTCACTGCCCTTGAGCGCCGACTTCACCGATGCGTACCCATTGGTACGGCCCTCGACCGAATATCCTATGCGCTGCAGTATCTGAGCGAAGGGGGCCAGGTCGAAGTTGTTGAGCCTCATGACCAGCGAGTCGCTGCGGCTGCGCGAGGCCACGCCGTTGATGAGCAGTTCCTGGCGGTCATTGCGTATGGTGAAATTGTCGACGACTATGCGCGACGAGTCGGCCGATATGCGGTCCGACGAGAGGTTCCAGCGGTTGTTCTTGCGCTGGAAGTACGACGGGGCGAACCTGATGTCGATGCTGCGGTTGTTCGTCACGGTATCCTTGGCCAGCACCACGCCCATGTTGACATGTCCCGAGAACTGCTGTATCGTATCGTTGAACTCACCCGTGATGTCGGCACGGTTGTCGACGAGCCCGCAGCGCAGCGACAGGTCGGGCATGTGCATCGTCCCGACATAGAGGTCGCCGGCACGCAGGCGCATGGCGAGCGTGTCGCTGCGGTTGACCACATTGAGGTTGAGCGTGGTTGCCAGCATGCGGTTGCGTTCGATATAATCGGATTTGGCCCTCATCATGAAGGTGTTGCACACGGGGTCCATGAGCATCTGTATCTCCGAGTTGTCGGCCACCTGCAGGCCCTTCGACAGGGCGTCGGCCACGGGATTGAAGTTCTTGGTCGTTATCGACAGCATCGAGAATCCGTGTTCGTGGCCGTGTTCCGATGCGGCGGCAGCCGCCGGCGAGCCGTTGTCGGCGTAAACCTCATACAGCAGCGGCATATGCTGTCCGACCACCTCCTTGAGGTAGGTCATCACCTCCCTGTAGTCGTTGCGGCTTTCGAAAACGGCGTCAGCGAAGTCCGAGGTAAGCTTCAGCGAACGCAGGTCCTCGTTGCTCTGCATCGTCAGCGACATGTACTCCGAGACGATCTCGCTGTCGTTGTACCTGTAACGGGCATCGGCCACGCTCAACTCGCCGCTCACCTCGTCGGGGATACGTCCTGCGGCGCTCAGGCCTATGTCGGCCGACAAAACCGAAACCGAATCGCGCCTGTTGACCTGCAACGCGACGAGGTCGGCCCGGTGCAGGTTCATGACCATGTCGTACGTGGGTCTGTCGCCGCCAAGGCCGAGGGCGGCCTTGAGATCGAGGTCGAGGCTGCGGTCATGCACCGCCACGGCAGCATCGACATCACCGTCGGCAACGCGGCCGTCTATCCTGATACGGTCGTAGACGTAATCGTGGAACGAAAGCCCGGTCACGTCGCCGTTCACGCTGAAACCGTAGTGTCCGCCCCCCATCATGCCGTTTGCCGCCAGGACAAACCCGGTCGTACCGAGTTCCTGCGAACCGAGCAGCTGTCCGAGGTCGAGCGACGGGGAGGCCAAGGTCGCCCCCATCGAGCGGCGCGCACCGCCGGCATGGCGCATCACGGCGTTGAAATCGACCTTTCCGGCCCCGGTACCGAGGGTTCCGTGCGTACGGAACGACGACGGTATTCCGGCGAACTTGCCGGACAGCGAAAGCCTGTCCGAACGCCTTATGATATCGAGCGCCGACCGTGGTATTTCGACATTGGCCACGTTGGCGGCCAGACGTTCCAGTTCGTCGGGCTCGATGTCGAGATGCTTGAGATTTATGCTGAAGTCGGTATTGCGGAAATCGGGCAGGCCTGCGGCCGACACGTCGGCCCTAAGACGTCCCGAGCCGTCGACAACGACATTGGAGATGCTGCCCGTAAAATCGGCTACGGTACCGGCCATGTTCATTTCAAGGCCTTCGAAACGGGTTTTCCACGAAGCGATACCTGGGGAGAAATAGCCCACGTCATCGCTCGACAGCACGGTATTGCGCACGACGGCATCGATGCGTACGTTGTGCACGAAATCGCGGTAGGCGCTCCAGTCTCCGCCCGAGAGTGTAAGTCTTTCGAGATGGACCGACGAACGGTCGGTCGATATGTCGAGGTTGTCGAGGGCTATCAGCCCGCGGTCCACCCTGAAGGTTCCGGTCATTCCGTTGGCGACGAAACCGCTGCGTTCGGTGAACGAGAACTCCTCGATGTCGCCCATAATGGAGCTTCCGGCGATGGTCAGGCCGTTGACCCTGCCGTTCATGTCGTAGAGGTGCATGTTCCCGTAATCGACGCCGTGGGGCGGGTTGCGGTGTTCGAGGCGTTCGATGCGCAGGTCGACGTCGGTCACCTCGACCTGTCGTATGACCATGCGGAAGTTGCCCTTGCCCTCCTTCCTGCTTATGCGGTCTATCACCTGCTTGATGTTCATCACGCTGTCGGGAGTCTCGACCATGTAGAGCTTGACGCTGTCGGCCTTGCCATAGCTGAAGCCGAGACCCTCGCCAAAGAGGCCGAAGCCTGTTATGAAAGCCCGCAGGCTGCCCACATAGAGAAGCGTATCGCGCTGGTAATCCTCGACATAGAAACCGTGGACATTGACCTTGTTGAAGAGGCCGATGTTCACGCGGTCGATGCTTACGCGTGTTTCGAGCTTGCGCGAAGCGAAATCCGCAGCCTTGTGCACGATGTAGTTCTGCACGGAGGGAATGTCGAGCAGCAACGACACCGATACGGGTAAAATTATCAGCAACAAGACGGCCGCCGATAGGAGTTTTACCAATATTTTTATAACTTTGCGCACAAGTACGGAAAATAAGTTATTTTATAACTTACAAAATTAATCAAATTTCATAAAAAAACAGAACAATACCCTTCGGGTATTACGAAAAAACGGATAATTTTCAACCCGGAATCATGGATATAACCATTTTAGGCATCGAATCGTCATGCGACGACACGTCGGCGGCCGTCATACGCAACACGACGCTGCTGTCGAACGTCATCGCCTCGCAGGCCGTGCACGTCAAATACGGCGGTGTAATTCCAGAGCTTGCGTCGCGCGCGCACCAGCAAAACATCGTCCCGGTGGTCGACACCGCCCTCAAGGAGGCCGGCGTCACCCCCGACAAAATAGACGCCATAGCATTCACGCGCGGCCCCGGTCTTCTCGGGTCGCTCCTTGTCGGCGTCTCGTTCGCCAAGGGACTCGCCATATCGAACAATATCCCGATGGTCGACGTGAACCACCTCCACGGCCACATACTCTCGCACTTCATCGATCTGCCGGACAGGGAGCTTCCGCACCCCTCGTTCCCGTTCCTGTGCCTGCTCGTGAGCGGCGGTCACTCGCAGATAGTGAAGGTCTCATCGCCCTACGACATGGAGATCGTAGGCTCGACGATAGACGATGCCGCAGGAGAAGCCTTCGATAAGTGTGCCAAAGTGATGAACCTGCCCTACCCCGGCGGCCCCGTCATCGACAGGCTCGCAAAGGAGGGCAATGCCGACGCATTCCATTTCGCCCGCCCGCACGTTTCGGGTTTCGACTACTCGTTCTCGGGGCTCAAGACCTCGTTCCTCTACACGCTGCGTGACAAGGTCGCCGGGAATCCCGACTTCATCGAGCAGAACAAGGCCGACCTGTGCGCGTCGCTTCAAAAGACCGTCGTCGACATTCTGCTCGACAAGCTCATAAAGGCGTCGAAGGAGTACGGTATCAAGGACATAGCCATAGCCGGCGGAGTATCAGCCAATTCGGGACTGCGCAACGGCATAGTCGCCGAAGGCAGGAAACGCGGCTGGCGCACGTTCCTTCCCGAGTTCAAGTTCACGACCGACAATGCGGCCATGATAGCGCTGGCCGGATACTACCGCTACATGAAGGGCGAGTTCGCAACGCTCGATGTAGCCCCGACCGCCCGCATCGAGGACATGAACATCTGACGCCCCGACCTCGGGCAAACAAAAAACCAGCCGGTTTCAGCCGGCTGGTTTTTTGTTCGGTTGCCAATGCGGTTACTCGATCTTCATAGTCAGCGACAGCGACTTGAGCGTTATCGTGAGCGAAGCCTTCTCCGAACCGTACACCACAACGATATCGGGATCGAAACCGCCGGCGGGACGTCCGTTTGTCTCGACATAGTCGAGCACCTCCTGGGCCGAAGCGAAAGTCTCGCCCTTCGTACCGAAGGAGCTGGTATAGGCCTCCTTGAAGTCACCGATTTTGAGGCTGGTATCGCCGGCCGCATAGAGTTTCCATATCTCCAGCTGTTCCTCGGTCGAGTACTTGCTGTCGATGGTCAGGGCAATGCTCTTTATTACGGCCTGCGCCTCGTCGGTATTGACGTCGCAGGTGAAAGCGTAGCCCGCAAAATCGAGGCAATAGTCACAGTAGAAATAGTAGGTCCCCCACATCGACATCTTCGAGCCGATGATATAGTTCTCGGCAGCAAAAGCCTGATAGTCGCCGCCGATCAGATCATAGAGCGCCGAGTAGTCGAGACGCAGGAAGTTGTTGACCAGCTGTACCTTGAAGCGGCCGCCCTCGAACGTCGGAACGGCGTATGCCTTGCCCGGAACAACACCGAACACGGCGCATATGAGCAATTTGTCCACATCGTACACGTCCACCACATTGAGCGCCTCGTCGACGGTCTGATATACGCCGCCCTCGGAGGTTCCGTCATCGGCCGTAACATTGTACTTGGCTCCGAGCCATGTACCCATGTTCAGTGTCTCGTAGTTTACGAGATAGTATTCCCAGAGCGACTTGTCGACGTTGCTGTCGTCGGGAATGGCGCAGATGCTGCCGACATTGCCGTAAACGTCCTTGTTCACCTCAATGTTAAGCGTCGGCATATACATGACGGATTTTTCACTGCGACCGGCCTCTACAAGGCTGCCCAGGTCAACATAACCGCCCATGACGAATTTGTCGGCCGTAGATTTGCCGGGGATTTCATAGGCTGCATTCTGTGTTGCAAACGTTTCGAAGTCCGTGCCGAGCGACTGCGCCATGCTCTGGCAGTCGAAAGCAATGCGCTCGAACTCTTCGGGGATTGTCCCGTTGCCTCCGTTGTCGGAGTTGTCGGTGCACGATACGCACACGAACAATGCCGCAAGCGACATAAGGGTAATGAATCTGTTTCTCATTTCTTATAAGTTTTGATGATTACTAACCTTTGCAAACATAGCAAAAAATATCCAAAACATACAACAAGCAGACACATTTGTTACACATTCGGGCACAATTTACACGGACGACGGTGCCCGCTTTACGGCGGGCACCGTCGCATTTCAACCGGTTGTCAGAGACTTACCGTATTTCTATCGAAGTCGAGCCGTCGGACGACTTGCAGATGTAGACGTAGGTGTACCACTGCGAATAACGGTTCGGGTAGACCGTTACGCCGTTCACCTGCCACTGCACCACGGTGCTGTAATAGTATCCGTCCTCGTCGCGCTGGTCGACGTACTTGTGGCGCACGTCCATACGGTCGGGCTGACCCTTGAAATAGACGTAGAAGGTGTAGTCGCTGCGGCGGGAATCGCCGTACACCCACGTGAAATATTCGTAGTGCTGCCTGTAGTCGTTGAACGCTATCTGGTTGAGCTCGTCGCAATACCAGCCGCTCTCGGGGTCGTAGTCGCCCGGAATTTCGGGTGCCGAGTCGAGCAGTTTGTCGCTGGCCACGGGCAGTGTCGACAGGTCAGACGGGTCTATAAGGTCATTGCCGTTCTCGTCCACATAGATGAAACGCAGGAAGTTGCCGGCCTTGAAGGGGCCGCCGTCCTCGAAACCGTCATACCACTGAACCTCTTCGACCTTGTTGTTGCAGCCGGTGAATGCCATTGTCGCCAGCGCCGCGAAAATCCATAATAATCTCTTCATGTTCGGGGAATCGTTTTACATCATGCCGCAAATATATCACAAATATGGCATAGATGGGCCATGCTGATACAAAAATCAACGTATCGAGTTCATGCGGATACTCGCCTTCACAAGCGCAATGGCGCGGATACGGGAGATTTCGACCTCCTTGTCGGCGTGGTGGGGGTTCTGGCTGACAAGTTTGACATAGCCCTCGCGGTCCGACTTCTGGACATACTTCACGGTGATGTACTCCTCGCCGTCGATGTCGATCGAGAGCAGGTACATGTCGCCCCAGAAGACGTCGCCAATATCGTGCAGTTGCTTGTAGAGCACGATGTCGCCGCTCTTGAGAAGCGGATACATCGAGTCGCCGACCACATAGATCGCACCGTCGCACTTCGGCAGGTTTGGAATGTGAATGAAGTTGACGGGCTTGTACTGGCGCGTATCCGTAAATAGCGGCACCAGCCCGGCCGTACCCTCGATCGAGTAGAGCGGGACGCTCTGCATCGGGAGCGAACGGTCAGTCCGCAGGCGGAATTCCTGGAGGTTGGGTTCGGCATTGAACATTTCGCCCTCCTCACCGTCAAGCCAGTCGGGGTTGACGTTCAAATCCTGAACCAGAATATTCTTGTTGCGCGACGAGAGGCCGGCCTTGCCGGTCTCGATCATCGAGAGCGCCGCCTTGCCAATACCAAGATGCTGAGCCAGTTGCTCCTGAGTCATTCCGAGCGCTTTCCTTATCAGTTTTATCCTGCTCTCCATGGAAATTCATCAATTATTTCTATGTTAAATTTTTGAACAAAACAGTACAATTTTCAAAAATTGAACTTATCTTTGTAGTGCAAAGTTAAAGGATTTATTCCAAACGGCAAAACAATTCAATAATTTATTCATATATGTATGAGATAACATCGAGACTTTACGAGGAGACGGCAGAACGTCTGTGCGATGCCATCGGCAGCGGCAACTATTTCACCGGCAGCATCGAGTTCAATTTCGAGGATACCGAGTGCAGGCTTACCGCGACGGTGATCGTCTACCGCAGGCACGTCGAGCTGCCCGAGGGCGAATACGAAGCCATCGACGACATCGTACCCGTATGGTGGGAGTTCCACACCACGGGAGATGACGAAATGCTCAACGACTTTTCGTTCGCGACGCTCAAGGGTTACATCTGCTGACAACCTCACCGGACAGCGATACTATCCCGCCTCGGGACGATGCTCCCGTCGCCGTCCGCCCACCGCGGCCCACATCTTCGCATCGGAAAACGGCCGCACGACAAACCAACACCTGTTACAATGAAAAAAAGCAAAACCGAAATCCCTGCGGGCCCGAGGTCCGCAGGGTCGGATTTGCCTTTCGCGGAGTTCGCCGCCGAGGTATATCCGTTTCTCGAACTGCAACGATTCCATCTCACATACTACCGTCTGCTCGAGGAGTTTGCCGCCGGGCGTGTACGCAGGCTGATGATAACGATGCCGCCGCAGCACGGCAAGAGCGTGGGGGCCACCACCCTGCTGCCGGCCTACATGCTGGGGCTCGACCCCGACCTGCGTATCGCCATCGCCTCATATTCGGCGTCACTCGCCTCGCGTTTCAACCGGCGCATACAGCGCATCGTCGACTCGGCTGAATACGGTGCACTGTTTCCCGAAACCACGATCAAGCGCGGCTCGAAGCCGCCCGAATACATACGCACGGCCGACGAGTTCGAGGTTGTGGGACATCATGGCGGCGTGCTCTCAGTCGGACGCGAGGGAGCACTCACGGGCAACCGCGTGGACTGCTTCATACTCGACGACCTCTACAAGGACGCCATGGAGGCCAATTCGCCCATCGTCCGCGAGAACTGCTGGGAGTGGTACACCTCGGTGGTGCGCACGCGCATGCACAACTCGTCGCGCGAACTTATCGTCTTCACCCGCTGGCACGAAGACGACCTCATCGGCGAGCTCGTGCGGAGGGAGCCTGTAGTCACCCTGCGCGAATGGAGCGACCTCGACACGCTCGAAGGCGACGAATGGGTCTGCCTCAACTTCGAGGCGCTGAAGACCACGCCGCCCTGCGGCATCGACCCGCGCACAACGGGCGAGGCGCTCTGGGAGGAGCGCCAGAGCCGTGATCTGCTGCTCGAAAAACGGAGGCTCGACCCACTGCGATTCGAATGCATGTACCAGGGCCACCCCTCCTCACGCGAAGGGCTGCTCTACGGCGACGGCTTCGGCGAGTACGACTTCCTGCCCCGGGAGATCGTCCGCAAGTCGAACTACACCGACACGGCCGACACGGGTGACGACTATCTCTGCTCGCTCTGCTACGAGGTCGATGCCGACGGCGTGATCTACATAACCGACGCCGTCTACACGCGCGAGGCGATGGAGGTCACCGAGGGGCTCGTGGGCGAGATGATTGCGCGTGCGGGCAGCCGCTCGGCCATGATCGAGAGCAACAACGGCGGACGAGGTTTTGCACGTGCCGTGCAGAAGCTGGTGCCGACAGTCCGCATCGGGTGGTTCCACCAGAGCGGCAACAAGGAGGCGCGCATACTCTCGAACTCGGCAACCGTGCTCCACAACATACGTTTTCCGCGCGGGTGGGCGCAGCGCTGGCCCGAACTCCATTCGCACCTTGTCACCTACCGCCGCAAGTTCAGGTCGAACCGCTGGCACGACGCCCCCGACGTACTGACGGGTATCGTCGAGCAGGAGGTCGCCGTCCCCGGCAGGTCAAGAATAAAGGGTGTCAGATTTTTCTGACACCCTTTTTCGATGCGGCCATGTTGAGCCCTAACGTTTCGTCTCCCCAAACAGGGCCTTTTTCAGCGAGAAGCTGTCATACTCATTCCTGAGCGTATCCATAAGTTCACGAACGCTCTGTATGCGGTCGGCACGCCATGCATTGGCACCGCAGAAGGCGTATCCGTTGCGCAGGCGGCCCTTGAATGCGTTGTAGAGCGCCAGCATAATGCAATAGGGGCTGTGGGTCACGTCACATGTCTTGATGCAGTCGAACGGACAGTTCTTCGGACGGCTCAAACCGGCCTTCACACGGTCGAGGAAGGAGTTGTGAATGGCCCGTCCGGGCATGCCCACGGGACTCTCGATGATCTCGATGTCCTCCTTGCGGGCATCGATGTAGCTCTGCTTGAACTCGGGCGATGCGTCGCACTCCTCGGTGGTCACGAAGCGTGTTCCCATCTGCACGCCTTCGGCGCCGAGCGCCATGATGTTGTAAATATCCTCACCGGTATAGATGCCGCCGCCGGCGATGACCGGAATGTGGCAGTCATGCTCCGCAGCGAAACGGTTGACCTCCTCGACGACCTGCGGAACGACGGTCTCGAGCGAGTAGTGCTCGTCGGCGATCTGGTCGGCCTTGTATCCGAGGTGGCCGCCGGCCTTGGGCCCCTCTACGACAATCGCGTCGGGAATGTAGTTGTACTCCGAAAACCATTTCCGGCACAGCAGCTTGGCGGCACGTGCCGACGATACGATGGGGGCGAGTTTCGTCTTGGCGCCCTCGGTCAGGAACGACGGCAGGTTGAGCGGCAGACCGGCACCCGAGAAGATGATGTCGGCCTTCTCGGCGATGGCCGTGCGCACCATGTCCGCGAAGTTCGACATTGCCACCATGACGTTTACGCCGATGATGCCCTTCGTAGCCTCGCGCGCCTTGCGCAACTCCTCCCGAAGGCCGCGAATGCTCGCCTCGCGATAGTCGTGGGGACGCTGGCTGTAGATGACGCCGAGGCCGGCCGACGATATCACGCCGATGCCACCCTGCTCGGCCACGGCCGACGCAAGGCCCGATAACGATATGCCTACACCCATACCGCCCTGGACGATGGGAACCGGAGCGAAAAGGTTTCCGATTTTCAATGCTTTCATAGAATCAAATATTTGTTTGTGAATTGATGAATCGGCGGCAAAT
>DXGW01000119.1 GCA_019113665.1 Candidatus Alistipes excrementipullorum | reverse complement strand
CCGACCAGATCGACTACAATTTCACGGCAAACATCGCACATACGTTCAACAAGAACCACCGTCTGACCGCAGGAATCAACGCCCGTATCAACCGTACCGAATACTACGATCAGGTAAAGGATCTTCTGGGCGGTGACTATTGGGTCGACATCGACAAGTTCGCCGAGCGCGACAAGGGAAGCGATATTATCGCATACCAGAATGATGTTGACTACTTCAATGAGCACGGACACGCACGCGTAGTAAAGGAGGGTGACAAATTCTCGTACGACTACTATGCACATATCCGCCAGGCTCAGGTTTGGGCTCTCTACGGCTTCAACATCGGCGGCTTCGCCATGGAAGTGGGCGGAGAAATCGGATATTCGGGAATGTGGCGTCAGGGTCTCATGCGCAAGGGTCTCTTTGCCGAAGGCAATGAGTCGTTCGGAGACTCGAAGCATCTCGACTACCTGACATACAAGGTCAAGGGTAACTTCTCATACCGTTTCTCTGGCGCACACTCGCTCGCAGCCAACGTGGCAATGATACAGGACGCCCCGACATTCCAGACGGCATTCGTATCGCCCCGTACCCGTAACCAGGTGAACCCCGGCTTGAAGGCCAACACGATATTCAGTGCAGAATTGACATACAACCTCAATCTGCCCTACATCAAGGCCCGCGTTTCGGGTTACTACACAAAGATGAACGATCTGGCCAAGGTCATTTCATTCTATGATGATACGCAGTCGTCATACACCAACTTTGCAATGACCGGCATAGACAAGCGCTACTACGGAGTGGAACTCGGTCTTGATGTTCCCATCTGGAACGGACTTTCGCTCAGAAGCGCCATCAGCTGGGGCCGCTATCAGTATACGTCGAACCCCAACTTCGTACAGATCGTCGATAACAGCGCAGACGTAAAACTTATTGATAAGGTATACTGGAAGGATTTCTACGTTGAAAGCACACCGCAGTTCGCAGCAAACGTAGGTCTCAACTTCCGCGGTCCGAAGAACTGGTTCGCATCGGTTGATTTCAACTACTATCAGGACCTCTACCTTTCGATGAACCCGGCATATCGTACCAACAATGCCGTCAAGAACTACATGAGCGTATTGAACAACTCAAATGCTGACGCTATAGCACAGGCATGGGCCTTGAACAACATCGAAACCATACGAGCTCAGGAGAACCTCGGTTCGGCATATACGCTCAGCGCAAGCATCGGCAAGAACTGGTACATACACCGCATCTACACGCTCGGATTCAGCCTCGAGGTAAAGAATATCCTCAATGATCAGGGTATCCGCACCGGTGGTTACGAGCAGATGCGTATGCGCAAGACCCGTGGTCTCGACGTAGGTGAGAATCCTGCCAAGCAATACTATTCGCGTTTCGATTCGAAATATTTCTACCTGCTCGGAACGACGTATTACCTCAACGTATACTTCCGCTTCTAAAGTCGAACCGCTAAAATGAAAAAGATTATGAAACTGTTCAGAATATTTTTAATCACGGTTGTCGGTTCGCTTATGGTGAGCTGCTACAACGATTTTGACATGCCCTCGCCGGCTCCCGTCTACAATGACGAGACAATGGAGGCCATGGGTATGACTCACATCTCGATCTACGATCTGAAAAAGATGTTCGGGACTATCGACGGTACGGGCAGCACCAATGTATCCGACGGTCTTGACAAAACCATGTACAAGCGCTTCGTTCTCGACGAAGCCGAGTGCACGGATTGGGAGAAACAGACCAACCGTTATATAGTCGGCAACTACTATATCAAGGGTAAGGTCATATCGAACGACGAGCAGGGCAACATCTACAAGTCGCTCTATATCTATGACGGTACCGCAGCCATCGAATTGAAGCTCACGAACGGGCTCTATCTCGATTACTTCTGCAACCTCGACAAGATTGGCACCGGAGAGGAGGCCACACAGTGGGTGTATGTAAAACTGCACGGTCTCTACATGGGCAACTTCCGCATGATGCTCTCGATAGGTGACATACCGACCGAAAGCCTCAACTCGTACGGCCGCCCGAAGTTCTACCCCAACTCCAACATCAACAGCCCGATCAAGGTGCGTGATCACGTGTTTCCCGGAGAAAGGGACGTTCTGACCGAAGGTGTATTGAGCAGCGACGGTTCGAACAAGAACGATTATGATGTACTGGTAGTCAACGAAAGCAACTGCGATCAGTTATTGTACAAGAACAGTGATGGAGGTATCAATTATTTCGGCCGCCTGATCCGCTTCAAGGACGTGACGATGGCATACCGCGGTGTAACCAACCAGAATGGTGAGACTGCTGACCAGCTCGATACTGGCGACTATCCGTCGTGGATCTGCACCAGCGGAACCATCACCGGTTATCCCGTAGAATACCTGTCGCTGCCGTGGGGCAAACTCGCATACAGTCAGGACAACATATCGCTGTATGGTCAGATGATCGTAGGTTTCGGCGACAAGGGCAAGACGGCCCAGAAAAAATCGGAATCCGGCGTATACGTAGTACGTACGAGCGGCTATGCACGTTATGCAGGCAAGATCGTACCCCGTGACGGCACAACAGGAGACCTTCTGGGTATATATGCAATCTACTCGAAGACCACTTCCCAGGGCTACGAGGCTTACCAGTTGACTCCCTGCCGTTTCGACGATATCTTCCCGACATATTATGAGAAGATAACCGACGAAGAGGCTGCCGAGATGGAAGCATGGGCAACTACAAGAGTGAGCGACGGAGGTGTAATTCCCGACGATTCGTTCTATCTACCCACAACAATGAACGAAGACGATGCAGAAGAATAAGGTTCTGCCAAGATCGGAATTCTGACAACGGCGCCACGCTCTATTCAAGCGTGGCGCTTTTTATTGCACACAATCCTTGTGCGGGCAATAATGCAACAGCGCATATATATACGTAAAAGCCAGCAAGACGGGCCTGAACGGACGACATCGCGCGTATCTGTTGGCCATATCCGAAAACAAAAAAGGCATTGTCCGCTTATCGGGCAATGCCTTTCAATAACATTGAGGATATATTTTACGCTATCTGATGCGATTCAGAGAACGCACGAGCATCTCGTCCTTGAAAATTCCCCTTATGGCAAGCACGGCAAATACTATCGCTACAAGCGGCAGGACAATACCGGCATGCACTCCCTTCGCGACAAGGTCTGTCTGTGAAAAGAAGCGCACCGAGAGATAATAATATATGCCGGTCATCACCGCGCTGCCGACCAGCAATACTATCTCAACAATACACAGTCTCAACTGGAGCATGCGATGCTTGTACAGGAAGATTATGATCAATGGAAGTATTCCCGCCATTGCGAGGAGAATACCCATATACAATGTCGGCTGCACGGCCGCACCTTCGGCATTCCTTACGGCAAAAGCGGTCAACGTGTACTCCTCTCCGCCAATGGAGAAATAGGCCATGGGAGTAAAGATTGTCACTGCGAGCAGCGCCGCAACGACAAGCAGGTATAAAGTCTGGATTCTCTGTATCATTATTTCAATGTTTTGTCTATAAGATATTTGTTTCTGTCACTCGATCCGCGGTTTATCAATTCGCCGAGGAATCCTGCGAGGAAAAGCATCACGCCCAGCACCACAGCCAACAGCGCCAGATAGAAGAGCGGCTGGTCGGTGACAGCTCTCAGAGGCAGGCAATGGGCCTGTTTATAGAGTTTGGCGGCGATAATCCATACTGCGGTTATTCCTCCGAAAAGGAACATCAACGTACCAAGCGTACCGAAGAAATACATGGGCGACCTGCCGAAATGCGACATGAACGTTACAGTGATAAGGTCAAGATAGCCCTTGATCATTCGTTCCATGCCGAATTTCGAATGTCCGAATTTGCGGGGGTGATGCTCTACAACCTTCTCCCCTATATTGGTGAATCCGGCATATTTGGCCAATATGGGCATATAGCGGTGCATCTCGCCATATACCTCGATCGACTTGATGACTTTCAGTCTGTATGCCTTCAATCCGCAATTGAAATCATGCAGTTTGATACCCGAAACCAGGCGGGCCGTAAAGTTGAAGAACTTGCTCGGCCACCGTTTGCCAATAGGGTCAAAACGGTGTTTTTTCCAACCAGAGACCATATCATACCCCTCCTCGAGAATCATGCGGCGCATGGCCGGAATCTCATCGGGCGAATCCTGAAGATCGGCGTCCATCGTGAAGACCACCTCACCGTGCGCCTCGGCAAAGCCGCAGTACAAAGCCGCCGACTTGCCGTAATTGCGCATGAATCCGATGGCCTTGATATAAGGATATTTCTCCTTGAGGCGTTCGATCACCTCCCATGAGTCGTCCGAAGAGCCGTCGTCGACAAAGATCAGCTCGCAGGAGAGATTCTCGCGCGTAACCACACGGTCGATCCATGCCGCAAGTTCGGGCAGGGATTCGGCCTCGTTATACGAAGGTACGACAACCGTTATGTCGGGACGTCTATTCATCTGTTTCGTCGAAAAGTTTCGGGGTACGCTTAACGATACCGGCAATAATCAGGCCTATGATCACACCCCACATTATATAGCCCCACAGAGTGGAGAAGAGGGTCGAGAAGACCGACGGTTCAGGCTGAGACTCCAGCTGCTCGAACATTCCTTCGTACATTGCCGACAACGAGGCAGGCATTGCCGCACTGTCGATTATCGACGCGTACATGTTTACCATGCCGTCGATATAATCGCCGTAGCCTACAATCCAGTGCACATACACATAGCTGCCGAAGCCGACAATCACGCCGGCCAGAAGCGAAGCGTAAACGACATAGGTAAAACCGCGGCCGTAGGAGAAACCCTCCTCCGCACTGAATGTATTCGAGTAGCCCTTCACGAACCGGTACATGAGATATATGTACAGGACGGCAACGACAAGCATTTCAATTCCGGCGACAAACATACGCGAAGTATTGCCGTTCAGCATAAGCACCTGTTCCAATATGTGCGATGCAAGCATCAATACGCCGAGAATGGCACCCTTTTTCGCCACATCGGTCCAAAACATTTTGTCCATGTCCAAATCAAGATTTTATTAAATGAAGACAAATATACGAATTTTATTTGATTTGCAGCCTGTCGAGAGCCGCCGCATACGCCCGGCCGTTGGCGTTGTGCTCACGCAGCGTACGGGCGAAATTGTGGTGGCCGTCCATCTCGGGACGCGCACAGAAAAAGAGGTACTGATGCTTTTCGTAATCGAGAACAGCATCTATCGCCGCTATGCTCGGCATACATATGGGCGACGGCGGCAGCCCTTTGTTGAGATAGGTATTGTATGGCGATTGATAACGCAGGTGCTTGCGCAACACCCGGCGCAACGTAAAATCCTGCATGGCATACTTTACCGTCGGGCATGCCTGCAACGGGATCCCGCGCTGCAGGCGGTTGACATATACCCCGGCGATGCGCGGCATCTCGTCGACGGCCTTGGTCTCCTCATAGAGAATCGAGGCAAGCGTCATAACCTCATAACGGTCCATCTTCAGACGTTCGAGTTTGGCATCGCGCTCCGGAGTCCAGAAAGCGTCATACTCGCGACGCATGCGCCGCACGAACTGATCGGGAGTCACGGTCCAGTAGAGTTCATACGTATTCGGTAAGAACATCGAGAACAGGCGCAGCGAATCGAATCCCACGGTACGGGCAAGCGAATCGCTGGTAAAGGCACGCAGGAACGATACCGAATCGGCTTCGAGCTGCCGTGCGACCTTGCCTGCAAGTTCCGCGGGCGTACGTACATTGTTTATGGTGACGCGCACGGGTGTCTCAATGCCGAGTTTCAACATGCGGGCCACGTCGATGACGCTCATACCCTTCTCCAGACGGTAGTGGCCGGCACGGAATGTCGAGGCAAGATTGATGCGGCGCGCATATATGCCGAAAGCCGTACGATGCTTGATATCGGGCTCAATGAGCCGTACCAGCGAATCGTAATCGCAGTCACGATAGACATAAAGGCTGCGTTCGCTGCGCACGCAATTGCCGTAAAATGCCGTATAACCCCATGTTATACAGGAAGCAAGAACGACCAGCAGTACTATGATGAAGATATATGATTTACGTATCATGGTCAATAATTTTTTGCAAAGATAGATTTTTTTTCTACATTTGCAGCGGGTAA
>DXGW01000118.1 GCA_019113665.1 Candidatus Alistipes excrementipullorum | reverse complement strand
CCCGACGCAGAGAAAAGCATATAGGGCACCGGCCATACGACCGATGCCCCGTGCATGTGCGCAAAAGAGACGCCGTGCGTATCATTCAAGGTTCATGGTTCCCCTGTAAATATCATACGTCCACTCCGCATGCATTCCGTCGGACGGTTCAACGTCGGGAGATGCCTTGCTGACCGTATAATAGACATCGAGCGTGCGGTCCGAGAACAACTGCCCGTAACCGTCGCGTTCGAGGGCGGCATTGTGCGTGCGCGGGAATCCAGTGGCCGACGAGTCGACCCTGAGCATTCGGGCCCAGCCGCCGAAACCGTTCTTGAAGTTTGTATAGGTGATGGAAGCTACCTCGATGGCGTTGCCTATATAGGAGGGATACGATGCCGGACAGGGATTCAACGGTCTCACGGCATAAACCGTACTCTTCACCGGATCATAGACGAAATCCATGTTGCGCGTATAGTCCGGATTTCCCGAAAGGTTCCAGAAACCCTCGGTGACGAGTTTGCGCGGAGCGCCGACCGACGGTGCAGACATGTCCGAGAGATCGCACTGCGACCACACGACACGGGTTCCGTCACGGTCGCCGACCGTATATGTAAGTATGATGCCGCCGCGGCCGTCCACGGAGAAGGCCGACGGCTGCCCCACGCCCCACGACACGGCCCCGTTGCCCAAATCCTGGTCACCGTCGCCGGTCCATGTCTTGGATACGAGCTGCCGGTCATACTTGACCCATTCCGTCGCATCGGGATCGTCGGCGAAGGCCACGCCGATCTCGTTGTAATAACACTCGAGCGAGGACCCCAGGTAGAACATTGCATATGAATAGGTGTGGCCGTCATAGGCGAACTCACCCCTTACGACCGACGGATCGCACACATGCTGACTGTCCCATTCGCCCGGCCCGCCCGGCTGCAGTACACTGACCGGGGCTGACACGGTACCG
Organism: Candidatus Alistipes excrementipullorum; assembly: GCA_019113665.1. GTDB lineage: Bacteria > Bacteroidota > Bacteroidia > Bacteroidales > Rikenellaceae > Alistipes > Alistipes excrementipullorum. The sequence continues at coordinate 9,782 of DXGW01000118.1, read as the reverse complement.
TCCGAAGCGACCGTGACATGGTATATGTTGTCGACAAAGACGTTCTCGTCTGGATTGCCGCAAAACCACATGTGCGTCATGTCGTCCGTCGCCATTACCGACGGGCAGTATGCATAACGGTTCTGACCGTCGAAACCGAAGACCTTCACCACGTCCGAGAGTTCGTATTTCACGGCACCTCCATTGCCGTTACCGCCCGATGCGCCGTCGTTACCGTCATCGGTACACGACACGGCGATGGTGACAGCCGCCATGGCGACAACAGCAACAACTCCTCTGAACAGATATTTTCTCATAACCGAACTTTTATACGTTTCACAATTGGACCGGCATCATCGGCAGGCAATCACCTGCCCCAGCCCTCCCGGTCGAGCGTACGGTAGTTTATCGCCTCGGCCAGATGCGCCGTACCGATCTCAGCGGCTCCGTCAAGGTCGGCGATCGTACGTGCGACCTTTATTATGCGGTCATAGGCCCGTGCCGACAGATTGAGGCTGTTCATGGCCCGTTCGAGCAACGACCGCGAAGCGGCGTCCAGACGGCAATACTCCCGCAGCATCTTCGAATTCATCATGGCATTGGTATGTATGCCCGTACCGCGGAACCGCACCGCCTGCACCTCCCGTGCCCTGACGACACGTTCGCGTATCACGGCACTCGTCTCCTCGGGTTTATCCGACGCCATTTCGGAGATGGGGACGGGCGTAACCTCGATATGCAGGTCTATGCGGTCGAGAAGCGGACCCGAGATCCGCGACATATAGCGATGCACCGTTCCCGGAGAGCATGTGCACTCCTTGGTGGGGTGATTGTAATAGCCGCAGGGACATGGGTTCATAGCCGCAACCAGCGTGAAATTCGCCGGATATTCGACCGTGTAGCGCGCACGCGACACCGTAATGCGCCTGTCTTCCAGAGGTTGCCTCAATACCTCAAGTACGCTGCGCCCGAACTCGGGCAACTCGTCGAGAAAGAGTATTCCGTTATGGGCCAGCGACACTTCGCCCGGCTGCGGCGACTGGCCGCCTCCTATCAGTGCCACGGGTGATGTCATATGGTGGGGCGCGCGGAACGGCCTGCGGGTTAGCAGCCCCGATGCAGCACCGAGTTTTCCGGCCACCGAGTGTATCTTCGTGCTTTCGAGAGCCTCGTCGAGAGTCATCGGAGGCAGGATCGTCGGCAGCCTGCGGGCAAGCATCGTCTTGCCCGAACCCGGAGCCCCGACCATTATTACGTTGTGTCCGCCCGCGGCAGCTATCTCCAGCGCACGCTTGACGTTAGGCTGTCCACGCACGTCTGAAAAATCCTCGGCATAACGGTTGAGCAACTCATGTTGACCTGCAACGGCGATGTCGTGAGATGCTGGCCGCAGCTCCTTCTCCCCGTTGAGATAGGCCGCCACCTCGGCAAGGCTTCCGACACCTATAACGTCCAGGCCGTCGACCACGGCCGCTTCGGGCACATTGGCCAGCGGCACCACGAAACGTTCCAGTCCTTCGGCCCGGGCGCGCACGGCCATCGGAAGAATACCACGGCAAGCCTTGACGCTGCCGTCGAGCGACAACTCGCCGGCAAACATCGTCGACCCCAATTTATCGTCCGAAACCTGTGACGTAGCTCCAAGAATACCTACGGCTATCGGCAGATCGAATGCCGCACCCTCCTTGCGAAGGTCGGCCGGAGCGAGGTTTACCACCACCTTCCGGGCGGTCATGCGCAGACCCGAATTCTCGAAAGCCGAACGTATGCGCTGCTCGCTCTCCTTGACGGCATTGTCGGGAAGCCCGACAAGAAAGAGACCCAGACCTCCGCCCGCGACATTTACCTCGACGGCAACTTTCACCGCGTCGATTCCCACTATCGCTCCGGCATAGGTTCTTACAAACATGGCTCACTCTCTTTTAGTGCCGGCACCATACATCAGAACGGTGCCTCGTCTATGGGCGGGCGGGCATCGATGTCCCCGAACTCGGTATTGGCCATCGTACCGAGGGTATTGCCGCCCGTAACACCCTCGCTGGCATAGTCTTCATACTGCTGCGGAGCGCCGCCCAACGGAATATCGGCCGTATCTATGTCGGCGAAGCGCGCCTGATCCTTCAGGAATCGCAGGTTCACGTCCGTAACGGCACCGTTACGGTGCTTGGCCAATATGATCTCGGCCATGCCCGCCGTCGGCTGGCCGTCCTCGGTCTGCGTGAAGCCGTAATACTCCGGACGGTGAATGAATGCCACAATGTCGGCGTCCTGCTCGATGGCTCCCGACTCGCGGAGGTCCGACAACTGCGGCCGCTTCGAGCCGCCGCGCGCCTCGGCGCTTCGGTTGAGCTGCGACAGGGCTATGATCGGCACGTTCAGTTCCTTGGCTATGGCCTTGAGCGTTCGCGAGATGAAGGCCACCTCCTGTTCGCGGTTACCCTTCGAATCCTGGGTTCCGGTCATCAGCTGGAGGTAGTCTATGATTATGATCTTTATGTCATTGTGCATCTTCAGACGGCGGGCCTTCGAGCGGAACTCGAATACCGACAGGGCCGGCGTGTCGTCTATGTAAAGCGGGGCCTTGCCCAGCGGCTTAACCTTGGTTTCGAGATGGCGCCACTGCTCCGGAGTCAGACGGCCGCTTCGTATGTCGGTGCTGCTCAACCCGGTCTCGGCCACCACCAGACGCATCATCAGCTGCGTCGCCGACATCTCGAGCGAGAAGAAGGCCACACCCGTATCATGCTCGACCGCCATGTTGCGGGCCATCGACAGCACGAATGCCGTCTTACCCATCGAAGGACGGGCCGCAACGATTATAAGGTCAGATGGCTGCCAGCCGAGCGTTATGCGGTCGAGCGACATGAAGCCCGACGGCACGCCGTTGAAGGCTCCGGCGCTCTTGCTCGCCTCCTCGATCTGACGGATCGTATGTTTCAGCACGTCCTCGGCCGACATGACGGCACGCTTGACATGGCCCTCCGCCACGTTGAATATCTCGCTCTCGGCGAACCCGATGAGCTCCGTGACGTCGGTGTCGTCATCATACGAACGCCTCTGTATCTCCGTTGCCGAGCGGATCAGTTCCCGCTGGACATATTTCTGGGCCACGATCTTGGCGTGAAACTCGACGTTGGCCGCCGAACCGACCTTCTGCGTCAGCTGGGCCAGATATGCGGCACCACCGACCTTGGTCAGCTGTTTCTTCGCCTTGAGTTTCTCCGTTACCGTGAAGAGGTCTATGGGTTTGAGGTCTGCCGACAGCTCCTCGATAGCCTTGTATATGAGACGGTGCTCCTCCGTATAGAAAGCATCGGCCACGAGGTACTCCTGAACGGCGATTATGCTGTCACGTTCGAGCATCAACGCTCCCAGCACGGCCTCTTCGAGCTCGACGGCCTGCGGCGGCACATTGCCGGCAAGGTCAGCCATCGATTCGAAGGCTTCGCGGTTGCGTTGCGACGGTTTGAAATCTTTTGCCATTTGCCATATATTTTCCAAAAGCAAAATTACCAAATATTATCTTAATGCGCAAACCGCCATACGGCGGTTTATGTCGAAAAGAGTGTTCACAACACGGCACACGCAGGCCGTGCGCTTACCGCGCCGGTCCTGTTTGTCGATAACTCGATGGTATCTTTATCTGTCGAGATAGAATTCGTTCCTCGAGACGGCAAGCGTCGCCACGCTCAACCGTACGTCGCCCACTTCACGCAATATCGCCTCGCCGCACGACACGACCGTGGCTCCGGTCGTGAATACATCGTCAACGACAAGCACATGGCGGCCGCGCAGCGCTTCGGGGCGGCGCACCGCAAAGACGCCCTCGACGTTGTCCCAGCGCGATGCGCTGTCGCCGCGGGTCTGGCTCGGGTTGTTGACACGGCGGACAACACTGCGGCGGTCGACCTTCACGCCCAATACCGAGGCGATGCCTTCGGCTATGTATTCCGACTGGTTGTACCCGCGCCTGAGCCTTTTGAACAGGTGCAGCGGTACGGGAACCACGACATCGACATCGTCATAAAGCCCGCTCCGTTTGAGCGCATGGCCGTACCATACGCCCATCTTGCGTGCATAGCGCCATTGCCCGTGATACTTGAACTTGTGTATCAGCCTGCGCCACTCTCCATTGTTGACAAAATAGAGGAAAGCCGAAGCCCGTACGACCGGCAGCAGAGCGGCCAGGCGTTCGGTCATGGGATTTGCCGCCTCGTCGCAGAAGCCCGTAAGAGGGGCGTTGAACCGGCATGCCGTACAGATAAAGTGCTCGCCTTCGCACAGATCGCCGCCGCACACCGGGCACTCCGCCGGGAAGAGGAGCGACCGAATGTCGTTCAATATCCTACGAAGCATCGACATTGCATATAACTGTAAGTTTACGGTATTCCGGACGGCACATCATCGAATCGAGCGCAGCACGCAGGAGTTCCCTTGCCCGCGACATCGAGGCCCCGCTCTCGATCTTGAGCAGGATCTCGGCGATGGATTCGTTGCGCACGCGGTCGACCGGAGGCGTATTGGGCCCGAACACCCTGTTCGAGAAGCGGCGGCGTAGCAGATCCGCCAATTCCGTTGCGGCACGTCGCAGCACTTCGGCCTCGCCGTGGCGCAGCGTCAGTACCACCAGCCGCGCATATGGCGGATAGAAAAACGTGCGGCGTTCGGCGAGTTGCGAGCGGGCCATGCTCTCGTAATCGCCCGAGACAACCCATCGCAGCACCGGGTTCTCGGGTTCGGAGGTCTGAATGACGACCTCGCCGCGCACATCGCGGCGGCCGCCGCGCCCGGCGAACTGCATCATGGTCTGAAAGGCCCGTTCCGAGGCGCGGAAATCGGGAGCATTGAGCAGGTTGTCGGCATTGAGCACTCCAACGAGCGTCACGCGCGAAAAGTCGAACCCTTTGGTTATTATCTGCGTGCCGACCATTATGTCGTACTCCCCGCGTTCGAAGGCCCCGACTATGCGGTTGCAGGCGCTCTCCGACGGCATTGCGTCACGGTCGAGCCGCACGACACGCGCCGACGGGAAGAGCGACGCTATCTCCTGTTCGACCTTCTCCGTACCGAAACCCATGGGCTGCACCTCGGCCGTACGGCACGACGGGCAGCGGCGCGGCATCGGTTCGGCATGGCCGCAGTAGTGACACACCAGACGGCCGCCCGAATGGAGTGTCAGGGCGACGTTGCAATGCGGACAGCGGGCTGTCCAACCGCACTGCGTACACGAGACATAGGGCGAGTACCCGCGCCTGTTCTGGAACAGCAGCACCTGCTCGCCGCAGTCGAGCCGCTCGCCTATCTTGTCGAGAAGCACCCGGTTGAAATGGGCATGGCGTTCGCCGCGCTTGACGGCACGCAGAGTGTCGGAGACGATTATCGACGGAGGCTGCGCCCCGCCGTAACGTTCGGTCAGCGACACAAGCCCGAACTTGCCCGTAGAGGCATGTGCATAACTTTCGAGCGAGGGTGTGGCACTTCCGAGCAACGTATGGCCACGGTGGAGGCTCGAAAGCATGATGGCGGCATCGCGCGCATGGTAACGCGGGGCAGGCTCGGCCTGCTTGTAGCTCGAATCGTGCTCCTCGTCGACCACGACAAGCCCCAGATGCGCAAACGGCAGGAAGAGCGCCGAGCGCGTGCCTATGACCAGCGAACCACCCTCCGAACGCCCCATACGCATGTATGTCTCCGTGCGCCGGCGGTCCGACAACTTCGAGTGGTAGGGGAAAACCCGCTCCCCGAAGACCTCCTCGACACGCGACACCAGCTGCGACGACATCGCTATCTCCGGCACGAGATAGAGTACGTCGCGCCCGGCAACCAGTTCACGCGCAGCCAGGTGCATGTATATCTCCGTCTTTCCCGACCCGGTGACACCGCGCAAGAGCACCGTATGCCTGTCGGCAAACTGTTCCGATATGCTTTCGAAGGCGGCCGTCTGCGCCGGCGTCAGCTCCGGCAGGACGAAATCGATGTCCGAAACTGCCGGGCCGTCGGCTTCACGCTCCTCGACCGCAACGAAACCCTTGCGGCGCAACGCCGCGAGAGCCGCCGCATCGCATTCGCTGCGTCTGAGTTCGCCCCTTTCGGCCAACGACCGCAAAAGCCCGTACTGCTTCGGGGCGCGGCGTTCGAGCCGTGCCATGGTCTCGGCATCGGGCGTACATGCCGCTACGACGAAACCTACGGTGCGCGGGCGGAACTCGTCGCGCATGAACTCCTCCTCGTCGCCGCCACGGGGTTTGGCCATGGCCGGCAGGGCCATGCGCATGACCTCGCCGAGCGTACACATGTAGTAGTCGGCAATCCACTCCCAGAAACGCATCTGCAGCGGAGTGAGCAACGGACGGTCGTAAAGCCTGCGGCCCACTGACTTCACCCGCTTCACGTCGGGACGGCGGTCGTGCAGGCGCCATACGATTCCGGTATATACGGCCTTGGCGCCGAACTGTACGGCCACGGCATCGCCTTCGCCCAACCCGGCACCGTCGGGTACGGCAAACGTATAGAGCGGCTGGAACAGCGGAAGTACTATGTCGGCATATCTCTCCACGAAAACAAAGGTATGAATAATCCGTGAAAAACGCTTCGCGGCGTCCCGGTTTTTCGCTCCGGCAGCCAATGCCGCAACGGCGTTCGTTTAGCATTGCAGCGGTTATGTTATCACCCGCCGGGTGTTGGTTGAATAAATTTCATCGGCAGCGGCGGCTTGCCTATTTTTGTCACCGGCAGAAACAGCGGCTGCGGCCGCACGTAAACAGAGAAAGAGATGAGAAAGATCACAGGAAAGAGCTATGCGGCTCCCGACATCAGACTGTTCGGGATACGTATCGAGAGAGGATTTGCCGCCAGCCAACCCTACCCGGGAGGCGGGGCCGAACCGTTCGACCAGATATCGGCCGGCAACGACGACTTCAGTTACTGACACAAAACTGAGCACAATGAAACACCAATACATCATAGCAGGGATATTCGCCGCGGCGGTCATGGCCGGCTGCGCCGAATCGGAGCAGGGAACCGACCTGCAGAAGGGGAAGACGGCCGTCTCGCTGGAGGCCTGCAGCGAACACTTCGACAACGGCACGCGTGCCACCATCGACGACGGTTACGAACAGGGAATGTACAGCGGCAGATGGGAGGAAGAGGATCGCATGTCGGTTCTCGCCTCGCTTGACGGAGCCGAAGAGCATGTCGTACTGCAATACGACGCCGGGAGCGGTCGTTTCAAAGGAGAGATGACCTCCGGCGTCGGGTTGCGTACGTATCGGGCCGTATATCCGGCAACGGACGACATCGGTGCAGTGCCCTTCGGGCGCGAACGCACGCAAAGCGGCAATGACTTCAACAGCACATACGACATAATGATGTCGCCCGCTATTACTGCCGAGAATGCCGAAGCCGGCAAACTCTCTGACGGCAGCGACGCAGTCTTCGACCTGCAGCACCTCACCTCAATCGTGGCGGCACGCTTCACGACCACCGCCGATGTAGCCGCCGAGAACGTAAAAGCCATAATCATGACGGCCGACAGGGAGATCTCGGCCACATCGCTCCTGCTCGACGGTGAGCTGCTCGAAGGAACTCTCGCACAGGAGGGCGCATCGAAACACATAGCCGTGCGTTTCGACGGGACGACTCCGGTTACGGCCGCCGAGGCCAGGGCCTTCTTCAACATGCCCGCCGGGGAATACGGCAGCGTCACCTTCGACATCATTACGGACAACCACCGTGCAAGTTTCACTGCAGACCGCACGGGCAAGGCTCTGGAGGCCGGCACGCTCTACTACATTAACCGCGAAATCGGCGACTGGGAAACTGCGGCGGCACCTTCAGCTACATGGGAAGGCAACGAGGAGTTTGCCCCGATGGATATAGAGTCCGACATGGAGGGCAAATGCACGCTCAACCTTTCGGTTCCGTCTGGCATACGCAGCATGAACATATCCATTGCGTCGAACGTGCTGACCCCCGAAGTGCTGGAGTCGGTAGGTCTCTCGACCGAGATGGACATAATCGACAACGCCGCCCATGCCTCGATGCTGGGACAGTTCGGCCTTCCGACCGGTGACGCACTTTTCAATGCCACGGCTCCGGTATTCGACATCGGGAAGCTGGTACCGCTCATACTGGTGCTCAACCCCACGGAATCGGGCGACCACATCTTCGGTTTCACGGTCGAGGACAATGCCGGCCGCACATTCTACAAGGAGATGACCTTCCACTACACCTCCGAGACGTCATACGCAATCACATACAACGACGACGCCGACCTGTGGTTCAACACAGCCACCCTAACAGTTTCGGGTACGGACAACGCCTCGAACATCGCCGTCGAATACAAGCGCTCGGCCGATACCGAATGGCAGCAGGCCGAGCCGGCCGGCGACGGCATCTACCGCATCACCCCGAAATGGGAGAGCGTTGCGGCCGAAGGCACGACGCTCGGATACAACATTCTCACAACCGGTACGGGCGTATTCCTCGGCAACGGCTACGACTACCGCCTCACCGTCGACGGCGCGACCGTCGCATCGGGCAGTTTCGAAGCCGGAGGCAGCAGTTCGGCCATACCCAACGCCTCGATGGACACATGGACCAAGGCCACGGTAACAGGAGGTTTCTTCACAAGCGCCGAAGTGGCATACCCCAACACCGGCAGCAGCGACATGTTCTGGTCCAACGGCAACAACAAGCAGGCCGAATCACTCTGTTCGAAGGACAACTCCGTCGCAGGGCACAACGGCGCGGCATGCGCCAAACTCATGGGCGAGGCCGTAATCGGAAACATCTTCGCACCGGGCAATCTCTTTACCGGAACGATGGAGTTCGGAACAGGGTTCGCCGACATGTTCGGATACGCTTCGTTCGGTCAGAAACACACCTACGCAGGCCGCCCGTCGGCAATGAAAGTCCGTGTCAAGGCCACGATAACCCCGATGACCAATATCGGCAGCAACGACCCCGACGCCGCGTTGCACATCAAGGGCGAGACTCCCGATCACGCACGCATATTCGTCTGCATAACCGACTGGAGCGACCGTCACAGGGTCAAATCCGGCGCATCGATGGACGTCTCGACATTCTGGGATCCGGCCAAGGCCTCGACCCTCGCCGAAGGAGCGATCATAGGCTATGGCTCGGAGTACATAACCGCATCGACAGAGGCCGGTGTCAACGGGGCCGATGCGGACGGCTGGGTGGAGATGACCATACCCATACGTTATTACGACACGCAGGCTGCCATGCCTGCAGCCGACCGCTACTCGATCGTGGTATCGGTCTCGGCAAGCGCCTACGGCGACTACCTTACCGGCAGCACCGACAACATAGTATACATCGAGGACTTCTCATGGGTCTACTGATCCGCCGACGCGGAAATACGCGAGGGGAGACTTGCACAAGTCTCCCCTCGCGTATTGTATGCCCCAACGGCCGGCGTCACACCTTGTTCAGGGCGTCGAAACCCTTGCCATAGACGCCCATCACCGAGCCTACGGATATGAAGGCGCGGGGATCGACCGTCTTTACAATCTTCAGGATCATCGACGTGTCGCGCTTGCGGCACACCACCATGACGATCTTCGACGGCTCCTTCGAATACCAGCCCTGCGCATCAATGACCGTAGCACCGCGGTTGGCCTGATAGAGCATGGCGTCGGCCATGGCCTTGTAGTCGTGCGTGACTATGAAGATCTGGCTCGACTGCTGGTTGCCGGCCATTATCATGTCGACCGTATAGCTGAATACCGCCATGAAGACATAACCGTATATCACGCCGTCGATACCCAGGTCGCTGACCC
>DXGW01000011.1 GCA_019113665.1 Candidatus Alistipes excrementipullorum | reverse complement strand
GTATACGGCCGAAGATCTGGTGATTGCCCCGAAGAATGCGCTGGTACTGTGGTATACATGCCTTCAGACGGTCAAGACCCCTGCGAACCAGCAGTCTCCGGTAGTTATCAACAGCGTAACGTTGGGTGATGACGGTTATATCTATTTCCAGACGCCGTCGGAGTTTGTACCGGGCAATGTATCGATTGTGGCCATCGACGAGGATCTCGACTATGCCGGTATAGAGGTAGACCCGACGTACCATACCTTCACGAATACCAATGTACTCTGGAGCTGGAACATCGTTGCGGTCGAGGGATACGACTACGAGGCCACGGCCTTCAGCAAGGGCGGCTATACGTTCATGAGTCGCAATATCGGAGCTCTGATCGAGCCCGAAGCGGCCGTTGTCGACGGGAAGGTCAACAACGTACTTCTCTACCAGGCATTGGGCAACTACTACCAGTACGGGCGCAAGGATCCGTTCCCGACATTGATGGAGTACATCTACCTTCCGTCGATCTACAATCCGTTGTGGTTCACCCCGACCTATACGCCGGTTCCGGCGCTGGACTACGGTAACGTGAACAATTCGGGAATCTACAACCAGATCTTCGGGCGTTCGCGCGAGACGATCGGCGTCTTCTTCGAGGAGATGATAGGCACGGAGTATACGGGCCAGGAACTTATGGCGTACCTTGATTCGAAGGCCCCGCACCGCTGGGCCTCGAAGAGCAGCGACCTGTATCAGTGGCACTATTTGCCTGCATCATTTGTGGGCGATGTCTGGAGCGATGACGAATCGTTCTCGATGAAGACGATCTACGATCCGTGCCCGGCAGGCTGGCGCGTGATGACCCATAATGCCTGGACTGCTTTGACGAGCGATGCGGTCACGGAGTTCGATTACACTACCGGCCAGGTTGTGAAGATCGACGGACACAGTTTCCTTGCCTATTCGTACCGCAACTACGGCGGGTCACCGGATTCGACTGCGGTTTACGGTAACGACGCTGCGGAGATCAGGTATCACCTTCCGTCATCGACGCTTATCAGCGGCAGCGAGTCGGGAGTAGGATATATCAATATCGGCAAGAATATCGTTGACGAGACGAGCGGTGAGGGCAGCCGTGAGATAACCTTCAAGACGGGCCACTACATCACATCATACGGCTATCCCGTGCGCTGTGTGAAGATACAGTAACGTAATAGACAGTTGACAGGAAAGCCGCTCTTCGAATGAAGAGCGGCTTTCGGTTTGCAAGGGGGGGGGAGTTTTTACAGGACAAATCCTATCGATACCACTACGCTGTTGTTGCGCGGGTCGGTGTCGTTGCCTCCAAGCCTGTATGCGGCGTCGCAACGTACCGGGCCGACGATAAAACCGCAGCCGACCGAGGCGTAGCTTCCTGCCCCGCGGTTGCTTTCGACATGGTAGCCGGCGCGTATGACACCATGGCGCAGAAATTTGTACTCGGCGCCGAACGAGGCGTATATTTCGCCGTTGAAGAAGCAGCAACCTGCATCGGCGGCCATGTTTATCTCATGGTTTTTGCCGAAAGGCATCAGCAAAGCTCCCTCTATTGACACGCGTGAAGGCAGGTGCAGGGCAGTGCCGTCCGACCCTTTGAGATTGGGGCCTATGTCGGAGATATGGATACCGGCAAGCCACGACAACTGTCGTTGCGACCCCATGCTGCCGCGGAATGCCGCCCCCACGTCGAATGCAACTCCCTGCATCGGGGCTATGTCCGTTCCGAAGTCGGAACGCATGTATCGGGCGGTGAGCGATACGGCTGCGTGCTTGCCGAAACGGCGTGCATAGCCGGCTTCGGCCGAGAGGTCCCAGGGACGTGCCGTGCCGGCGGGAAATCCGGCATCGTCGCTCAGGGATATGCGGCTGCCTCCGTAGCAGCGCAATCCTGCAACGATTCCGTTGCGGCCGTCGGGTGTCCAGTATCCGCCGGCACCGTACAGCGCGTCGTGTCCGCTGTCCGATACGCTGTTGCCCCACGGTCCCGTGAAGAGAGCCGCACCTCCACGGCTTTCACCGAGTACCGAAACGGCTGCGTTGCCGTATATGGCGGCCGGATTGTCGGGCAGTACGCTCCCGGCCCCTCCCATGCCGGCCGTGCGCGCATCGGTCTCCATGCGCAGGAACGGCATGGCCGGTGTGTCGGTCTGTGCCGATGCCGTGTAGGTCACTGCCGCCAGCATGATGGCGGCAATGGCATATTTTGACAGTATTGTATGTCTGGTCATCGTGGGAACTGTTTATTGCTTGATGATGGTGTGGCTTATGCTTTTGCCGAAATAGTCGACCGTGCATGTGTATACCCCGGGGTTAAGTTCCGAAACGTTGAGCCAGCCAGTGTTGCCATTCTCCTCGGGACCTACTGCAACCGAGGCCCCGTAGACATAGCGTCCCGAACGGTCACGGAACTCCATGCGGAAATTCCCCGTAGCGCCGGGTATGCGCAGGTTGAGACGTTCGTTGCACGGATTGGGGAAGAGTTCGACTTCTGCGCCGGTCCCGTCGACAGTTACGCGCAGCGGGGCCGAGGTCTTGGCTCCTTTCTGGTCCTGGGCTATGACCGAGAGCGTTGCCATACCTGTGTTGACGGGAGTCAGCAGCAGTTCAGACCCGTCGAGGCGGCCATTGACTATACCGTTGCCGTTGAACGACACGAAATATGAGACGGTATCGTCGGGGGCGTCGGCGTCGTGGAAATAGTTGTCCAGCGGAATGGTTATGCCCGCAGTGTCATTGCTGTTGAGGAAAATGTCTGGCAGGGCAACTGTCACCTCCGGCGGAGTATTGTCCGATGTCGAGGCCTTGAAAATGTACGGCTCCGACGGGGTGCCGTATTTGCTCAGGCTGACGATGGCGCAGTGATATTCGGTCAGCGATTCGAGCGATCCGACCGCGAATGTAATCTCCTCGCCGACAGCCTTGCCGTCATTCTCGGCTCTGTATCTGACGGCCGATTCCGGAATTTCGTCTGCGGACGAAGCC
>DXGW01000117.1 GCA_019113665.1 Candidatus Alistipes excrementipullorum | reverse complement strand
GTGCGTGCATACATACAGAATCTGCAGTTCACTTATGGGGAGTACAGCGAGATGATGGCGCGCCTCATTCAGAAAAACTATGCCAAGTCGGGACGCGTGGCGCGAGGTATCAAGCGCCAGCCGCTCAAGGTTCTGTATGCCACCGACATGCCGAGCGTGCTGACTGAGATCGGTTTCATGTCGAATGCCGACGAGCTGCGTTACATGTGCTCGGAAAAGGGTCAGAACCAGATAGCCGAAGACCTGTATAATGCGGTCAGCGAGTATGTCGAGTATGTCCGCAAGTCGCTTCTCGTAGACGAGCCGGCCAAGGAGCCCGCCGCCACAAAGACGCCCGAAAAGAAGCCGGCTGCGGCTCCCAAGACTGACAGCCAGGCCAAGAGTGCTCCGGCTGAAACGGCCAAGCCTGAAACCAAGACCCCGGCCGTTGATTCTGCGGCCAAGGAAGGCAAGACTGCCGCTGCGTCGGAAAGCCGTCAGACCGAAAAACCGGCCGCTGCACCCAAGTCGGCAGCCCCGGCCACGAAACAGGCTCCGAAGAGCGAGGCAAAACCTGCTGCCGCGGATTCCGGACGTGCCTTTACCGTGCAGATCATGGCAAGTTCGACGCAGCTGGCTTCCGACAACGCCTGCTTCGGCAGCCAGCGCGGCAAGGTCCGCCGATATACCGCGAACGGAAGATATAAATACAAATATTGCGTCGGCCGTTATACCGACCGTGCCGAGGCCCAGCGTGCAGCCGCATCGCTGCGCAAGGAGTTCAACGGGGCTTTCGTCGTGGAGGTCGAGAACGGCAGCGTGGTCAAACGATAGGATATGAAAAGAGAGGTTAAGATAGGCATATTCGCCATAGTCATTCTCCTGTGCACATGGGCCGGCATACGGTTCCTGAGCGGTGTCGATGTCTTCAGCCGCAACAGGGTCTACCATGTGTATTACGATCAGGTCAACGGCGTGCAGACCGCAACGCCGGTTGTAATTCGCGGCGTCAAGGTCGGCAAGGTATCGGAAATACTGCTCAACCAGTCGGGAGAGGGCAGCGTCGAACTGTCGTTGTCCATAAGCCGCAAGTACGATATCCCGACCGACTCGAAAGCCAAGATCTTCAGCAACGGTTTTCTCGGCAACAAGGCCATCGAGATAGAGTTGGGGTCGGCGACGACGTACCTGTCGAGCGGCGACCGTATAGATGCCGGTTACGACAGGAACCTGATGGATATGGCCGGTTCGGAGTATGAGTTTATGAAACAGAAGGTTACTGACCTCATAAGCAACCTTTCGCTTACGCTCGACAACGTGAACGGACTGATCGATGCCAACGAACGCAATATCCACGGCGTGATAACGCATCTCGACTCGATGACCGGCAGCATGGACGAGGTGCTTATCTCGAACAAACAGGATCTGGCGGCCATCATCGCAAACCTGTCGGCATTCAGCGAGGCGCTGGAGCGCAATACCGAACGTCTGGACAGCATCATGCTCAATGTCAATACGGTTACGGCCGACCTGGCACAGGCCGACGTGGCCTCGAATCTCCAGAGTGTCATCAACAAGCTCAACACCACTATCGACAAGATCAATGAGGGTGAGGGCAGCGTTGCGCGCCTGATGAACGATCCGGCACTCTATGACAACCTTACCTCGGCGAGCGCCAACCTTTCGTCGCTGCTCGCCGATCTGGAGACATATCCCAAACGTTACGTCCATTTCTCGCTTTTCGGCCGCGGACCCAAGGCCGACGAACGCGACCGCCGCAAGGCTGCAAAGGCCGCCGCCGCGGTTGCGGAGGAGCCGGCGACAGATGCCGTGACGGAGTAAACATTCAGCTGCACCATGGTTTATCCTGCCAATTTCGAATCGAAGGTTGGCTTCGATCGTCTGCGCGAGCAGATCTCGCAACTTTGCTCCATGGAGCGTGCCCGTGAGATGCTGGGCGGGGAGCAATTCTCTTCATCGGAACGTGTGATCGTCGAACGGCAGTCGCTCGCCGACGAGGTGGGCCGGCTGTTGAGTGTCGAACGCGACTTCCCGCGTGACGAGTTCGCGGACATAGATGCCATCGTCGCCAAAATACGTATCGAGGGGTCTTTTCTCGATACCGCAGAGGTTGTTACGCTCGTACGCGCATTGCGCTCGGCGGGGGAGATCTCCTCGTTCGTGATGTCGCGCGAGGCGGCGGCTTACCCTTACGTGCGGCGGCTGAGCGAGGGCGTGGCTTCGTTCTCGCACATTGTCGGCGAGGCCGACCGCATAATCGACGAATACGGCCGTGTGCGGGACAACGCCTCGCCCGAACTGCATGACGTGCGGCGCGAGATACGCTCGCGCGAGGGCCAGGTCTCGAAACGCCTGCAACAGATACTCGCCTCGGCGAAGAGTGCCGGCATAGTCGACGCCGACGCCATGATCTCAATACGCGAGGGTCGTGCGGTCATACCTGTGGCGGCAGCCAACAAACGCAAACTGCAGGGATTCATTCACGACGAGTCGGCAACGGGCAAGACATTCTATGTCGAGCCGGTCGAGGTCGTCGAACTCAATAACGAACTCAAGGAACTCGAATATGCCGAACGGCGTGAGGTGGTGCGCATATTGAGCCGCTTCACCGACTCGCTGCGTCCCGAAGCCGATGCCATAGCCTCGGCCGAGGAGTACCTCGCAACGGTCGACATGCTGCGTGCCAAGGCCCGCTGGGCCTTCGAGAACGGGGGCGTGAAGCCGGTGATGTCGGACGACGGACGTCTGGTGCTGCGCGATGCGCGCCACCCGATTCTGGCGCAGACGCTCAGGGCGCAGGGCAAGTCGATCGTCCCGCTCGACATGCAGCTGGACAGCCACGAGCGCATACTTGTCATTTCGGGACCCAACGCCGGCGGAAAGTCGGTATGTCTGAAGACTGCCGGACTGATGCAGTACATGTTCCAGTGCGGATTCCCCGTGACGGCTTCGGCCAACTCCGAGTTCACGATATTCGACAGCATCTTCATCGACATAGGCGACGAGCAGTCGATGGACAATGACCTGTCGACCTATTCGTCACACCTGCGGAACATGAACCGCATGTTGTCCGGTGCGTCGGAGCGGGCAATGGTGCTCATCGACGAGTTCGGGTCGGGTACCGAGCCGGTAATAGGAGGAGCCATAGCCGAGGCTATTCTCGAAAAACTCGTCGAGAAGGGGTGCTACGGCGTGATAACGACACACTATTCGAACATCAAGTATTATGCGGCCAATACCGACGGCATATCCAACGGCGCGATGATGTTCGACGTGCAGAACATACGTCCGCTGTTCCGTCTGGAGACGGGCAAGCCGGGCAGTTCCTTCGCCATAGAGATCGCCCGCAAGATGGGGCTTCCCGAGCAGATCATACGTTCGGCCAGCGAGAAGGTCGGGGCGGACCATATAAACATCGAGAAACAGTTGCGCGAGATAGCCCGTGACAAGCGTTACTGGGAGCAGAAGCGCGACCGCATACGCATAGCCGACCGCAAGGTCGACGAGCTCGAGCAGCGTTACCGCGAGCAGCTCGAACGCATACGCGCCGAGCGCAACGAGATAATAGGCAATGCCCGCCGCGAGGCGCGCGAGCTTGTGGCCGAGGCCAACCGCCGCATCGAGAATACCATAAAGTCGATACGCGAGTCGCAGGCCGAGCGCGATACCACGCGCACGCTGCGCCGCGATCTTGACGGTTTCCGTGCGACGGTTGAGGAGACTGCGCAGGCGGAAGGCGGGCATGACGAACGCATCGAGCGCGAGATGGAGCGTATCGAGCGCCGTCAGGCGCGGCGTGCCGAACGCCGGCGCTCGGAGCAGAGTGCAGCGGAGGGGGTGCAGGCCGAACCCGAAAAGCCGAAGGAGGCAGTCGTCGGGTCGAAGGTGCGCATCGAGGGCCAGGACATGGTCGGCGTGGTGCAGAACATCAAGGGGAAGAAGGCGCAGGTGGCCTTCGGCCATATATTGACCACGGTGGACCGGGAGCGTCTGACGGTGGTGTCGAATGCCGAATACCGTGAAGCCACACGCCCCGTGACCCCGAGGACGGTCATTGCGACCGACATCTCGCAGCGTAGGCTGAACTTCCATTCGTCGATCGACGTGCGCGGCATGCGCGTGGCCGAGGCGCTGGAGCAGGTACAGGACCTCGTGGACGATGCTCTGATGGTAGGAGTCGACAGCATCACGATACTTCACGGGAAGGGTACCGGTGCCCTCAAGGAGGAGATACGCAAATACCTGCGTACGATACCGCAGGTCGATGTCGTGCGCGACGAGCACCCCGATATGGGCGGTGCCGGAGTAACGGTAGTGACTTTCAGCTAAAATTAAAATCCATATGAAATACAGATTGTCCGAAATAGCGGATATTTGCG
>DXGW01000116.1 GCA_019113665.1 Candidatus Alistipes excrementipullorum | reverse complement strand
ACGGTATATACGACAATCTCTACGACGAATACTACCAGTACAATCTCGATTCGGCGACGTTCTATGCCCGCACGAAACTCGAAGTGGCCGACAGAATCGGGTCTCCATCATTGAAATACGATGCCATACTCGACATTGCGGACAGGTACATACTCTCAGGCATGTACGTCGAAGCAAGTGAATACATCTCGCAGATAGATGCCGGGCAGCTGCCGCACGAGTTGCTGCCACGGTATTACCATGTATACCACGCCTATTATGACGGCATGGCCACAAATGCCGGCGACCCGCAGTTGCGCGAGGAGTACCTGGAGCTGAAAAGCAAATACCGCAAACTTCTGTTCGAGAAGCTCGGCGAGCACATGCTCTGCAAGGAGTACTTCCCCAACAGCAATCTCGGCATGTCCGAGGAGCTGCAGGAGGCGATGGTCGCCTACTACGACTTCCTGGTAGCCTATCAGAACCTTCTGCGTGACGGCGGCAGTCTGAACGAGGTGACCGTAACTTCAGCAGACGGCAAACTGAATTTCGCGCCCTGGGCCCCGAGTCTCGGCAATGTCGTGACGCTGGGCCGCAAGGTCGGCACGCGTCAGGTCGTACACCTGCTCAACTTCTCGCAGGCCAACTCGCTCTCGTGGCGCGACCTTAACGGCACGATGCCCGAACCCCAGTTAGTGGAGTCGGTCGCAGTCGACATGACGACAGCCGATCCCGTTGAGCGCGTATGGCTGGCATCTCCCGACATCGACGGCGGAGCCGTCCGCGAACTGCCGTTCGAAAATACGGCCACCGGAGTACGCATCACCATACCTTCGATAAAATATTGGGACATGATAGTCCTCGAACAGGATTAACCTCTAAAACCATGAAACGACTGATTGCATTAATGGCCTTTTTGGCGGCAGGCTTTGCCGCCATGGGCCAGGAGCTGGTATCGCCGGACGGGAATCTGCGCATGCGCTTCTCGCTCGACAAGGCCGGCACACCGACTTACGAACTCTTCTACGGCGACAAGAGCGTCATTCTCCCGAGCAAAATGGGATTCCTGCTGCGCGGCAAAGGCGACAAGCCTGAATTCGGCGGCGAAGTTACCGGCAACACCCCGGCCAGAGCGACAGAGTCGCTCTGCGACGAATTCGAGATTACGGATACGCAGACCGCGACATTCGACGAGACCTGGCAGCCGGTATGGGGCGAGGAGTCATCGATACGCAACCACTACAACGAACTCTGCGTAACGCTGCGACAGCCGCAGAGCGACCGGCGCATGGCTATACGATTCCGTCTGTTCGACGACGGTCTCGGTTTCCGTTACGAGTTTCCCGTGCAGCCCAAGATGGTTTACTTCGTAATAGCAGACGAATACACGGAGTTCGCAATGGCGGGCGACCACACGGCGTGGTGGATCCCCGGCGACTACGACACCCAGGAGTATGACTATACGTGCTCGCGCCTCTCGGAGATACGCAGGCACATGGACGGTTCGATCACCGGCAACCTCTCGCAGACATCATTCTCGCCTACCGGCGTACAGACATCGCTGCAGATGAAGAGCGACGACGGGCTCTACATCAACCTGCACGAAGCCGCACTTGTCAACTTCCCGGCCATGCATCTCGATCTCGACGACCGCTCGATGGTCTTCAAGGCGCACCTTACGCCCGATCCCAACGGCGACAAGGCCTACATGCAGACCCCGGCCACTACCCCGTGGAGAACGGTCATCGTATCGGACGACGCCCGAGACATACTGGCATCGCGCCTGACCCTCAATCTCAACGAGCCCTGCAAGATCGAGGATACGTCATGGATACGTCCCTGCAAATACATGGGCGTATGGTGGGAGATGATCACCGGCAAGAGCAGCTGGTCCTACACCGACGAACTGCAGAGCGTACACCTCGACACCGATGACCTGACAAAGGTGAAACCCAACGGCCGCCACGGCGCCAACACGGCAAATGTCAAGCGGTACATCGACTTCGCGGCAGCCCACGGGTTCGACGCCGTGCTGGTCGAGGGCTGGAACATCGGCTGGGAGGACTGGTTCGGCAACATGAAGGACTACGTTTTCGACTTCGTGACGCCCTACCCCGACTTCGATGTCGACGAGATCGAGCGCTATGCCGCATCGAAAGGCATAAAGATGATCATGCACCACGAGACCTCGGGATCGGTACGCAACTACGAGCGTCACATGGAGGCAGCCTACCGCTTCATGAACGAGCACGGTTACCAGGCCGTCAAATCGGGATACGTGGGCAACATCATACCCAAGGGCAACAACCACTACAACCAGTGGCTCGTGAACCACTACCTCTATGCCGCTCAGAAGGCTGCCGACTACCATATCATGGTCAATGCCCACGAGGCCGTACGTCCCACTGGTCTGTGCCGCACATGGCCCAACCTGATAGTCAATGAATCGGCCCGCGGCACGGAGTATCAGGCGTTCGGCGGCTCGAAGCCGTCGCACGTAACGGTCCTGCCGTTCACGCGTCTCATCGGCGGCCCGATGGACTACACGCCCGGCATCTTCGAGATGGACATTTCGAAGATCAACCCCTCGAACCACTCGCACGCCAACTGCACGATTGCAAACCAGTTGGGCATCTACGTCGTGATGTCGTCGCCGCTGCAGATGGCGGCCGACCTGCCCGAGAACTACGAGCGCTTCCCCGACGCATTCCGTTTCATCGAGGAGGTCGCACTCGACTGGAGCGAGAGCCGCTACCTTGAGGCCGAGCCCGGCGCATACATCACCGTGGCCCGCAAGGCCAAGGATACGGGGTTGTGGTTTGTGGGCAATGTTTCGGGCGAGGAACACATTTCAGAGATACGTTTCGACTTCCTTGACCCGGACAAGACCTATGTTGCCACCATATATGCCGATGCAGACGATGCCGACTACCGCACGAATCCGCAGGCATACACCATTCGGCAGGTACGCTGCACGGCAAAGAGCCGGCTGCGTCAGAAGTCGGTCGAGGGCGGAGGTTACGCCGTCACGTTCCGTGAAGCCACCAGCGCGGACCGCAAGCTACCGTGGCTGAAATAGCACCAGACAGATGCTGAACGATACGGGCCATCTCCAATGAAGAGATGGCCCGTATCGTTTATCGTTTGCGGTTTATTGCTCAGCCTTTTCATGGTCCTTACGGTATATCTGGTAAGAATTGACGAAATTCTGCCAGACGATATAGGCCGTCGGGGCCACTGACGACAGCGGATTGAGGAACGCTTGCGACATCCATACGGCAAGCACCGTATTCTTCTGTCCGAGCGATTGTCCGCCGGCAACGGTATCGCCGTATTTACGGCCGAGCCAGCGTCCGACGGAGAACTGAAGCAGGCAGATGACGAAAGAGACGGCCGCCATCACTATCTCCACAGTACCGTTGGCATCGCCCTGGTCTATGATAAACGATGTCGTACGCCCGATGACAACCATCAGCGACACAAGCCACAGGTAGAACGAAATCGAGCCGTGGTCCGCGACCCAGCGGCCTACCGGCTTTATTGCCAGACGGCAGAACTGTCCTGCCACGAACGGCATGATCAGCAGGGGCGCCACCCGGGCAAGTATAAGGCCGAACGAACAGTCGTTGCCGCCTGCAAAATGCAGGATCATCGGAGCGACCAGAGCCGTTGCGAGATTGCATATAAGGCTGTATGTGGCCATGGTCTCGATATTGGCCCCCAACATGCCGCCGATGACTACGGCTGCCATGGCAATCGGAGCCAATACGCATACCATCGCCCCTTGCGCAACCACGGTATTCAGCGGCGACAGTGCGAAGAAGACGGCCACGCTTACCGTAAACTGGAAGGCGAGGAGCCAGAAGTGCAGCCATGAGAGTTTCATGCGACGCAAATCTACCCTGCAATATGTAAAAAACAGCATCAGGAATATGAGCGACGGCGTAATCATGTTGCCGGTCCACACCTCGAGTGCGTTGATCTGCCGGCACAGCAAAGCACCGACGACCATGCACATAGGCATGGCCACGGTGCGCATGTTATGATGCAGCGTCATCGCTTATGACAACAATTCGCGAACCTTGTCCGAGATCTCCTTGCCGTCGGCCTGACCTGCAAGTCTTTTCGAAGCCACACCCATGACCTTGCCCATCTCCTTCATCGACGTTGCGCCGACCTCGGCTATGATCTGTTTGACGGCTTCGGTCAACTCCTCGGCCGAGAGTCGTTTGGGCAGAAACTCCTCGAACACCTTGACCTGTGCCAGTTCCTCATCGGCCAGATCCTGACGGTTCTGCTGCGCATAGATGGCTGCGGAGTCGGTTCCCTGCTTCGCAAGTTTGGTGATGATCTTCAGGACATCGGCATCGGGCAGTTCATCTACCGCAGTACCGGCAGTCTTAGCCTCGATGATATACTTCTTGATGTTGCGCAAAGCGCTCAAACGGACGGTATCCTTGGTCTTCATGGCCTCCATGATACCTTTTGAAATCTGTTGTTCCAACATAATACAGAAATATTTTATTATAAAGACTACGTATCAATAAATCAATCCAGCAACGCTTCGTAAACGACATGCATTATATCCGACATTATTTTGGCATTAGCCTTGTCCGACTCTTTTGAATCCTTTACAATCACCGCGATATAACACTTATCTCCGTCCGGCATATAGACGACACCGGCATCGGCATCACTTATCTTTATACCTTCGGCTGTCCTGTCAGAATGTCCCGTTTTATGACCCAACAGACAGTCTGCAGGCAGTCCGGCCTTAAGTTTGTCCGTTCCGGAAGCACAGGCGAGCATCGTTTTCTCCAGAAAACCGAAATGCTCATCAGACAAGACGCCTTCCGTGTATATTTTCTTCAACAGTTCAGCCACAGCCAACGGTGTACTCCAGTTATTGTAACACCGCATGATATCCTCATGCATGGTACGCTCAGTTTCGGTAAGGTTAAGTTTGTCGATTCCAAGCGACTTGATATACGAATCTACCTCCCTTATTCCGCCGACAAAGTTTATAAGCCAGTCACACGTATTGTTATCGCTGAGGATAATGGTATACTCTATTACTTCACGATATGTCGCTTGTATTTCCTGGCATGGATACCTGTC
>DXGW01000115.1 GCA_019113665.1 Candidatus Alistipes excrementipullorum | reverse complement strand
GTCGGGCGGCCTGGGCTTCGCCATAACACCTTTCATGTATGTCGATCTGGCTTATCAGTACGTGATGCAGAAACAGACCCCGTACAAGCTTTTCTACTCGCTCGATACGGTCGGCAATGGCGACGGTTCCTACAACGACGATTACAGCGGGACCTATTCAACGAAGTACGACCGCCATAATATAGTGCTTACGGTGGGATTCAGGTTCTGATTGTCGGGCGATTAATTGCTAATTACAGATTAAAAAATTACCTTTGCATGCAAAATGCAAAGGTAATTTTTATATGGCAGTAGAGTTGAAGGATCTGACCAAGGCGGACGACAACTATTCGCAGTGGTACAATGAGCTGGTCGTTAAGGCCGGTCTCGCGGAAAATTCCGCAGTCAGGGGTTGTATGGTTATCAAACCCTATGGATACGCCATCTGGGAGAAGATGCAGGCGGCGCTGGACAAGATGTTCAAGGATACGGGACACCAGAACGCATATTTCCCGCTGTTCATACCCAAGTCGTTCTTCTCGAAGGAGGCCCATCATGTCGAAGGCTTCGCCAAGGAGTGCGCCGTGGTTACGCACTACCGCCTCAAGAACGACCCCGAGGGCAAGGGTGTCGTAGTTGATCCCGATGCCAAGCTCGAGGAGGAACTGATCGTGCGCCCGACTTCGGAGACGATCATATGGAATACATACAAGAACTGGATACAGTCTTACCGTGACCTGCCGATACTGTGCAACCAGTGGGCAAATGTCGTACGTTGGGAGATGCGTACCCGCCTGTTCCTGCGTACGGCCGAGTTCCTGTGGCAGGAGGGCCATACGGCACACGCAACGCGCGAGGAGGCCATCGCTGAGGCTGAAAAGATGATAAACGTATACAAGACCTTCGCCGAGGATTACATGAGCCTGCCGGTGATCGTCGGCCACAAGTCCCCGAACGAGCGTTTCGCCGGTGCGGAGGATACGCTGACCATCGAGGCGCTCATGCAGGACGGCAAGGCTCTGCAGAGCGGTACGTCGCACTTTCTGGGCCAGAATTTCGCCAAGGCTTTCGACGTGCAGTATGTCAACAAGGAGGGCAAGCTCGAATATGTATGGGCAACGTCGTGGGGCGTGTCGACCCGTTTGATGGGTGCGCTCATCATGGCCCATTCGGACAACAACGGTCTGGTGCTGCCTCCGAAACTTGCGCCTATCCAGGTGGTGCTGGTTCCGATCTACAAGGGCGAGGAGCAGCTCAAGATGATGGCCGAGCGTATGAATGCCATAGCCGACGAGCTGAAGGCCAAGGGCATCAGCGTGAAGGTCGATCTGCGCGACAACGTGCGTTCGGGCTTCAAGTTTGCCGAATACGAACTCAAGGGCGTGCCCGTCCGTCTGGCTCTCGGTCCCCGCGACATGGAGAACGGTACGATCGAGCTTGCACGCCGTGATACGCTGACCAAGGAGACTGTTCCTCAGGAGGGTCTGACCGACCGCATTGTGGCTCTGCTCGACGAGATACAGGCCAACATATTCCGCAAGGCTCTCGACTTCCGCAATTCGATGATTACCCGCGTGGATACGTGGGACGAGTTCGTCGACGTGCTCAACAACAAGGGCGGATTCATATCGGCCCACTGGGACGGTACCGTCGAGACCGAGGTTGCCATCAAGGAGGCTACCAAGGCTACGATACGCTGCATTCCTCTGGATTCCGTCGAGGAGGAGGGCAAATGTGTGTTCACGGGCAAACCGTCGCACCGCCGTGTGCTTTTCGCACGCAGCTATTGATGCGTGACGGCCGGTCCGGCCGTAAAACCATTGGTGTATGGAGACAACATCTGATCAGAGAGTAAAGGCAATTTACCGCGTGACCCTTGTGGGGACCGCGGTAAATGTCGTTTTGACCATTGCCAAACTTCTGGCCGGCATTTTCGGCCGAAGCAGCGCCATGGTTGCCGATGCAGTACATTCGGCTTCGGATTTCGCCACCGACCTTGTGGTGCTGGTGTTCGTGCGCATATCGGCCAAACCCAAGGACGAAGACCACGATTACGGGCACGGAAAGTATGAGACGCTCGCAACGCTGATCATAGGCCTCGCACTGGCAGCCGTCGGCATAGGAATTTTAGTGAACGCAGCACGTTCCATCGCCATGGTGATGAACGGCGGGACCATACCGAGCCCGGAGCCGATAGCACTTATAGCCGCCGTGGTATCTATCGTGGCCAAAGAGTGGCTTTACCGATATACTGTTGCCGTAGGCCGGCGCGTGCAGTCGTCGTCGGTGATAGCCAATGCGTGGCACCACCGCAGTGATGCCTTCTCGTCGATCGGAACCCTTGTCGGCATAGGCTGCGCCTATTTCCTCGGAGGCAAGTGGCGCATAGCCGACCCGATAGCGGCCATGGTGGTTGCCGCCCTCATTGTCAATGTGGCATACGGTCTTGTGCGTTCGGGACTGGAGGAGCTGCTCGAAAAATCGCTGCCTCTCGATGTCGAGAACGATATATTGGAGATCCTTACGGCCAATCCGGCAGTTACCAAACCCCATAATCTGCGTACGCGCCGCATAGGCTCGGGCGTAGCCATAGACGCCCATATACGTGTCGACGGCAACATGACCGTACATGACGCGCATGAGCTTACGGTCGAGATTGAAAAGGCTCTCAAGGTGCGATTCGGTGACAATACGATAGTGTCGCTCCACGTCGAACCCGAAAAATGATTGCAGGCCTTGCGATAAAAGCCAGGCCTGTTTTGCAGTATACGTACGGCAACTGAAAACTGTCAGCCATGAATATCCCGCATATCAGATTGCTTAACCAACAGCTTGTCGCACCGGAATACTCCGATGTCCATGATCTGGTCTCGTCGATGGGTATGATGCAGGCCCAGGAGTACAGAATGATGCGATGGGCTGTGGGCATGAGGCTCAGAAAACCATCGATGAAGGCCTTTCGCGAAGCGTACGACACCGGGCGTATCGTGAGGGTGCATCTGTTCCGTTGTACGTGGCAACTTGTGGCGGCCGAGGACCTGCGCTATATGCTGCGGCTGTGTGCCGGGAAAAACAAGACCGCGATACGTGGATACCTGGCATATTGCGGGCGGCAGATAGGCGAGCGTGAGTACGGGCATGCCAATGACCTGATATGCCGGTCGCTTGCCGGCAAGGGATCCGTGCGTAAGGACTCGCTCCTGTCCATGCTGGCCGAACGCGGACTTGCCGACGATGCGCATACCATGTCCATATATCTTCGCAGGGCCGAACTTGACGGGTTGATCTGTAGCGGCGAACTTGATGACAGCCAAAGTACGTATGCACTGGTCGAGGAGCGGATTCCCCGCTCTGCGGAGCTGTCACGTGAGGAGGCGGTGGCTCTGCTTGCGGATAAATATTTCCGGAGCCACTCTCCGGCAACGCTCGATGATTTCGTATGGTGGACGAACCTCGGCGTGGGGGAGTGCCGGAATGCTGTCGGGGCCATACGTGGCGAGCTGGTCGAAGAACGGTATGCGGGAGATGTCTATTATGTGCATCGCGGCTGCCGCACGAGGGGATACCGTTCGCGGACCATATTGCTGCCTTCGTACGATGAGTTCCTGATAGGTTACAAAAGCCGGCATCACGTGCTTGACGACGCATTTCGTCATCGTGCATACAGCAACAACGGATTGTTTTATCCGGTGATTCTTGACGACGGGATTGTGGTCGGCAACTGGCACCCGCGCCGTGAAGCGACCTTCTTCCGGGACGAGGCGCGATGCGATCTGACTGAGGCGTTCGGCCGTTACCGCCGGTTCATGGAGTCTGATAAATAATCAAGGGGAGGTTTGCCTCCCCCTGATTGTTGGTTGTTATCCTACGATGTATTTCCCGCCAGGCAGAAATGACAGTGCCTTGGCTGCAAGATATGTAATCACATATGTGATGATTGCAACCCCGAAAATGCAGGCGGGGGTCGACGGGAAATATCCGCTCGTGAGCCTGAATACGGCCGTCAGAATGAATATGTGCATGAGGTACATGCCGTAACTTACGCGGGAGATGTCGCTTACAACCTTCCAGACCGCGCCTTTGTCGCATGTGAACTTCTTGAACACGATGAATATGGCAAATGCCATCATGGCTACATTGATGGTGCAGAAACGCCAGCCTATCTCTATTTCGCCGAGCTGCTGCATGTCGCCCAGTATCGCGCCGTTCTCCGATGCTCCGATTGTTTCGGCATATCCGTAGAACCAGCCGGCCGTTATGGCATATCCGGCAAGGAAAACGGGTACGGCTACTGCGAGCGTCTTGCGCCATGACCAGTCGATGTATGTGCGTATGTAGTGTGCGAGTACGACATATCCGATGTAGCCGCTGATGTACCAGAAGAGCGAAAACTCATTCCAGATCGCCTCTCCGTAGAGGTAGCCGTCTATTGTGAGCAACCGCAGGTAGGGAACCAGCGTTGTGAGCGCCCATACGGCTATGAAAGTCTCCTCGCCGCGTTTGGTGAGGGTCTTTATCCACGGTGAAATGATGGGCATGAGCAGATATACGCCCAACAGCATGTAAACGAACCATAGGTGCCCTGCTACCGGCGGGAAGTTGAAGCAGATGCCGAACGGGTTGTTGCATGCGGCGGTATCGCTCCACGATGTCCCGTATTGCGGGACGAAGGCATAGAGTATGAGCCATATGATGAACGGGATCACCACCCGCTTGAAACGCCGGCGGAAGAACGTGGCGGTGTCGTATTGCAGCGGGACGAGCAGATAGCTCGATGCCATTACGAAAAGGGGTACGGCCGCACGGAACATGCTGTCGAAAATCGATACCCACAGGTTGTCGCCCGGGGCAATTGTCAGTGGGTGTTCGCTGCCGATGTAGAAAAATTCGGACGAATGTACGATGATGACCGTCAGACATGCGAAGGCTCGCAGATAATCCAGAAAGACGATTCGTTGGGGGTGGGCTTTAAGGTCCATGGTTATGAAAGGTTGTTGTTTTTATATGAGGAATCAACGCCCCGACAGGAGCGTGGATTCCGGTTGGTCGGATTACTCTTCCTTGACTTTCTTGCCCCAGTTCAGTATCGGGAGCAGGAACGATATGACCGAAGCGCCGATCCAGAAGATCGCGGCTTCGTGGAAGTCGTATTTGATGACGGTTTCGCCGAGTTCGTTGACTATCTCGGTGCTGTTCGCATCGATGAGCCAGCCGCTGACAACGTCCTGTATGCCGGCGGCGATGTAGCTTGCCATGCCGACGATGCCGAGGGCGGCGCCTGTTGCACGGCGCGGTACGACGTCGATGGCCATGAGCCCTCCGAGGAAGCAGATCAGCACGCCGATCGCTATGCCGAAGAGAACCATGCTTATGACGTTTACGGTGTAGGAGTCGCCTCCGTAGATGAACAGTACATAGGAGATCGACAGCAGTACGCCCGAGAAGAATGCCGGAATATTGCGGTTGCCATGGAACAGCGTGTCGGACAGCCAGCCCGAAAGTACGGTTCCGAAGATTCCGAGCAGTGCGTTGATCGATATTATGGACGAAGCCGTTGCTATGTCGAATCCTTTCTCTTCCTGAAGGAAGAGTACGCCCCAGCTGTTGAGCGAGTAGCGGCTGATATACATGAAAGCCGAAGCTGCAGCAAGAACCCATACTGCCGGCGTGCGGAGAACCTGTCGTTGGATTTCTCGTGTCGAAGCGCCGTCGCTTTTTGATTTCTGCTCATGGGCCAGGACCTCGATAGGCGGCAATCCTTTGCTTTCGGGTGTATCATGCATCATGAATATTATGATGATGACGCCGACGAATCCGGCCATTGCCGAACCGAAGAATCCCCATTGCCAGCCTGCGGCCGACACGATCAGACCGACGAAGAGGAACGAGAAGAACTCTCCGAGGTTATGGCTTGCGCTGAAGAACCCGTAGAAAGTTCCGCGCCGGTTGAGCGGGAACCAGCGTGACAGGGCGATGATTGCCGGGGGTGCGCCCATGGACTGTGCCCAGCCGTTGACACCCCACATTATGGCGAATGCTATGAAAATTGCCGCCGTAGGAATGAAACTCAATCCGCCGAGACCGAGAATACCCATCATCAGATTGGCTACGGCCGAGATGATGAGTCCGGTGGCCATGAATTTCTTGATATTGCAGTAGTCGCAGATAAAACCGTTTACGAATTTGCCGATGGCATAGGCGAAGAGAAGTGCCGAGCCGATGATACCGAGTTGTTTGGCATCGAGCATTCCGCTGTCGAGTATAGGTTTTTTCATTACGTTGATACTCGTGCGGCATACGTAGTAGAGACTGTATCCGAGGGTTCCGGCGATGAACGACTGCAGACTCAATTTACGATAGAGGCGGTTTTGTTCCTTTTCATTGATGT
>DXGW01000114.1 GCA_019113665.1 Candidatus Alistipes excrementipullorum | reverse complement strand
AACGAGAAACGGAGGTACTGAAGATGATAAGCCGCGGCATGACAAGCAAACAGATCGCAGAGGGTTTGTCGATCAGCATAAACACTGTCAACAGGCACAGGCAGGAGATTCTGGGCAAACTCCAGGTACGGAACTCCATCGAAGCATGCCGCGTAGCGGAAGACCTCGGTCTTTTATAAGCCGATGCCGGACGTAAGAAGCATAAAAAAGGCCGGAAGAGTACTTCCGGCCTTTTCAATATGATCAGACTCCTTATGCCTCCAGGGCGAAACGCTTGTAAGCTACAATCGTTGCCTCCTTGTCGGCGTTCTGGATATACTCGCGAATGGAGATCTTCTCGCCTACGAGGGTCTGGTTCAACAGGGTATTCTCCTCGTAGAACTTGCGCATCTTGCCTTCGGCGATCTTCTCGAGAATCGTCTCGGGCTTGTTGGCGTTCTTCGGATCGAGTTTCATCTGCTCGAGGGCGATGGCCTTCTCGTGAGCGACAACCTCTGCGGGGCAGTCGTCAACGTCGATCGAGATGGGAGCCATGGCCGTAGCCTGCATGGCAACGGTGTGTGCGACCTCCTCGGGAACGACCTTGTTGAAACCGAGAACCGTACCGAGCTTCTTGTTGAAGTGTACGTATGCGTTGCAGTAGGGAGCCTCGATACGTGCATAGTATGCCAACTCTACCTTCTCGCCGGTCTGACCCGATTTCTCGGTTACCATCTCCTCGACGGTACGGCCTTCGGCGTTCTTCACTGCAAGCAGAGTATCGCGATCGGCTGCATCGGCCGCTACGGCGATCTCCAGGATCGCATTTGCCGAAGCTCCGAACTCGGCGTTCTGTGCAACAAAGTCGGTCTCGCATGCGAGGCAGAGAATATAAGCCTTCTGACCTACGATCTTCGTAACAACTACACCTTCCGAAGCATTGCGGTCGGCACGCTTGCTTACAACGAGCTTACCCTTTTCACGTATGATGTCCTGTGCACGGTCATAATCGCCTTCGGCCTCGATGAGAGCCTTCTTGCAATCCATCATGCCCGCACCGGTCATCTTGCGGAGCTTCATTACATCAGCTGCTTTGATTTCCATAATATGGTCCTTTCTTGTTAAATTGTTATTCGGCTTTTTACTCGGCCTCAACCTCCGATGCTGCCTCCTCGGCCTTCTCGGTGGCTGCTACTACGTCGGCTACGACTGCCTCCTCGGCGTCAAGAGCCTCCTTAACGGCCTTCTTGATGCGGGGTTTCGCCTCTTTCTTGGCGGGAGCACCCTCGGCGTTCTCGGCCTCAAGCGCCTCCTTCTCCTTTTCGAGCTTGCGCTCCTCGGTACCCTCGGCGATAGCGGCGCATACAGTATCGAGGATTACGGCTATCGACTTGGTTCCATCGTCGTTTGCAGGTATAACGTAATCGATGTTGGTTGGATCACAACAAGTATCTACCATTGCAAATACGGGAATGTTCAGTCTGTTGGCCTCCTTCACTGCATTGGCCTCCTTCTGTACGTCTACGACGAACAGGGCTGCCGGCAGACGGGTAAGGTCTGCGATCGAACCGAGGTTCTTTTCGAGTTTTGCACGCTGGCGTGCGATCTGCAGCTTCTCACGCTTCGAGAAGTTGTCGAAAGTGCCGTCGTTGGTCATCTTGTCGATGGTTGCCATCTTCTTTACGGCCTTTCGTATGGTGGGGAAGTTAGTCAGCATACCGCCTGCCCAACGCTCGGTTACGTAAGGCATGCCTACTGCCGACACCTTTTCGGCAACAATTTCCTTTGCTTGTTTCTTGGTAGCGACGAACAGTACACGACGGCCGCTCTTTGCTATCTGCTTCAGCGCTGCTGCAGCCTCGTCGAGCTTTACTGCGGTTTTGTACAGGTCGATGATGTGGATACCGTTCTTCTCCATAAAGATATACGGAGCCATTTTGGGATTCCACTTGCGCTTCTGGTGACCGAAGTGAACGCCTGCTTCCAACAATGTATTAAAATCTGTGCGTGACATTTTTAATGTTCTGTTTTTTTGTTTTTGTTTTAATCCTCTTTCCTTCAACCTCCCAGGCAGTGGCCAGCCGGCCAATCCGGGAAGTTTTCCGCGACAGGGCAACCGTCAGGTAATACATATAATATATATAGTAGTCGTGACGATTTGGAACCCGTATCGTGCTTTGCCGAAAGTCTGGTCCGAAACGATTAACGCTTGCTGAACTGGAACTTGCGACGTGCTCCGGGCTGTCCGGGCTTCTTACGCTCAACCTCACGGGGGTCACGTGTGAGGAAACCGTTCTTCTTCAATACAGGACGGTATTCCGCATTCACTTCGCACAGTGCACGTGCGATACCCATACGTGCTGCCTCGGCCTGACCTTTGATGCCGCCGCCATCGAGATTGATGGTCACGTCATAACTTCCCATGGTCTCGGTTACCAGAAGAGGCTGCTTTACCTCGTACTGGAGGATCTCCAACGGGAAATAGTCTTCGAGAGATTTGCGGTTGATTGTAATCTGACCTTTGCCCGGCTTCACGAATACGCGAGCCACAGCTGCCTTACGGCGACCAACGGTGTTTACAACTTCCATAGTCTTTACTTAATCTCGTTTAATTTAATGAGTTTGGGGTTCTGTGCAGTATGGGGGTGTTCCGCACCTGCATAAACCTTCAGATTCTTGAAGAGAGCGTCGCCAAGACGAGTCTTGGGAAGCATGCCGCGTACGGCCTCCTCGATAACGAACTGGGGCTTCTTGGCAAGATAGTCCGCCGGAGTAGCGAAACGCTGTCCGCCGGGATAGCCCGTGTGACGTACATAGACCTTGTCGGTCATTTTTTTGCCCGTAAGCTTCACTTTGTCGGCGTTGATAACGATAACGTAATCACCGCAATCGACATGTGGAGTGTAGCTCGGCTTGTTCTTTCCGCGCAGGATCTTCGCGACCTGCGAGCAAAGACGACCCAATACCTCGTTCGTTGCATCTATAACGACCCACTGCTTGTCGACCGTCGATGCATTCGCCGAGATAGTTTTGTAGCTTAATGAATCCACTTTACTTTACGTTTTAATACTTGTTAATTTATTGTAATCCAACCCCGCACTTTGCGGGTGCGCAAAGATACGAAAATTTTTCCATTCACAAACCTGCAACTGCAAAAAAAGTTTTGTGCGGTTCCTTTCATATAAAAAACGCTCGGGCACACATGCGCGTGCGTGTGTGCCCGATGATGGCATGGCGCCCTGACGTCAGAACTGGAACTTGGCGCCTACCGTGAAGTTCGCCCCATACTCGCGGTAGAAGGCCCACGGGTAGATATTCATGTTGGCCAGATTGTGTCCCTCGATGAAGACCGTGCAACGCTGAGCCACCTGCCAGTCGAAATTCAGGCCGAGGTCGGCATAGAACGGCGTCGTAAGATTACGCATGCGCATGTTCGACGGTATTGCAGGCGCTTCGGGGTCTATCCTCTCGAAACTGCTCCATTTCGACACGCCGCAGAAATCGGCCGATACGCCTATGGAGAACTTGCCGAACATGTAACGCGCCTTAATATAGGCCTCGACGGGACTGCGTCCGTTGCATATGTTGGCGAAGTCCGTATAAATGAACCCGTGTACACCGGCCGCAAGCATAAACTGGTTGACTGGCTTATACTCGAACTCGAGGTTGAGCGACATGATATTCTGGCGCGCATTCTCGGCGCGGATCCACATGATGTCGTAGTTATACCAGTAGAGACTGTTCTCTATGAAGTTCATGTTGAAATACAGTCTGTACGAGAACTTGTCCTGGGCAAAGTGGCCGTCGACACCGAAATCGAGGTTATAGTTCACCGTATTCGGCAGCGTCCTCAGTGCCGGATCGAAGAAATCAACATAAGGATTGCGCTTGACAAGCGAATAGTAACTGTTATTTTGCAACGCCCCGTCGAGTTCGACATACGGTGTAATTACCCCACGGTTGCTCACATTGAGCTGTATGCGGGCATGAGGTATCACATAATGGTGCGACTTCTTGAACGTCGTAGCTATATGGTCGTAATAATAGTCTGCACCGATAGCCAGCTCCAGAAAATCGGAAGTGTACGCATAATGCAACCCGGCCCTGGCGATATGGTCGGTGTAATCCGAATAGTCCTTTATACCCCAATACCCGTCATATCCGAGATCCATTTCGATATAATGGCGGCCAAACTTGCGTGCCAACTTCGACATGGCACCGAAATCGGCCTGCTGTATGTTCGGCTTGAGATCGCCCCATTTCGACTTGTCATGGAAATATGAGCCGCGGACCTCGATATTGAAATTCAAGCGGCTCAGATCGACGAAATCGTCGCCCAGGCGCATCTTCAGATTCACGTCCTCGAAATCCACACCCAGACCCGTATCGGCATAACGGCTGTACATGTCGGTCTGGTACCAGACATCGCCTTCGAACATGCGCTTACCCCAGAAAACGCCTCCGGCAGCACCTGCGCGGGTCTGCATCTGCACGGCGTCGGTCTTGATACCCTGATAGTTCCTGATATCGCTGTACTGACCCTGATGGTTGACGTAAGCCATAACATAACCCTCGCGGGCATTGTACGTCGAGGCATATACGTCGGCAATGGAGTTGAGCGGATATCCCGCACCCACCTTGACATAAAATGCCGACGGGCGGTTGAACTCCCAGTACGTGACCGTTGCCGGCTTGAACTGGTGCGTGGCAAGGTCGGTCGAATACATCAGAGGAGTAATGCGGTAATCTATATCGGGGTGCATCTTAACCGTATCGACCATGTTGGGGACGATAGGCAGCTTGACCGCCTCGGAGACTTCGGGCACATATGCCTTGGTAACCTCAACCTGTTTCGATACCTGCGCCGAAGCCGTATATGACGACATGCAGCAGGCC
This sequence comes from Candidatus Alistipes excrementipullorum, assembly GCA_019113665.1. GTDB lineage: Bacteria > Bacteroidota > Bacteroidia > Bacteroidales > Rikenellaceae > Alistipes > Alistipes excrementipullorum. The sequence continues at coordinate 15,957 of DXGW01000114.1, read as the reverse complement.
ATCAGGCCGCAAATGCACGGAATTATGATCCTGTTTTTCATAGACTCTCCTTCTCTAATTCAGTTTGGCTATACGTTCACGGGCCTCGTCCACGATACCGTCATCGGCAGGCGTATATCCGTCGACCACACTCTGGTATGTCGCACGCGCCTGGAACAGGTCGCCCTTCTGACGGTACATGTCGCCCAGCAGTATGAATGACTTGCCGAGCCAGTACGAATGCGGTGTATTCTTGTCGGCAAAGGCATATACGAGTTTCTCGGCCTCATCGACATTACCCTTCTCATATTCGCGAGCGATGACCTTGTACGATGCCTCGGCACCTTCAACATATCGCACGTCGCCGCTCAGCTTGCGGTAGATATCGACGGCACCGTCCACGTCACCGCGTTTCTCAAGGACACGCGCCTTGGCATAACGCGACTCGCGCAGAGCCGTCTCACCGGCATCGGCCATGGATTCGACGTCGTCGGCCATGGCAACCGTAGCATCATCGTTGGCGAGAGCCTTGACCGAACGCACATATCCCGTTGCGGCATCATTGCGGGCCGGAACCTGCGTTTCCACATCGTAGAGCTTGCGGTATGCCTTGGCGGCATCGTCGTACCGTCCCTCGTCATACGTCAGGCGCGAAAGTTCGTCCAGCACACGCTGTGTGTACTGGCTTGCCGGGCGCTCCGACAAGGTTATGAGCGTGGCTATGGCATCGTCCGTACGGTCGCTCTTCAGGTAGCTGTCACCGAGGTAGAACAACGCATCGTTCATGTAATAGCCCTTCGGATAGTTGGCCACGTAGTGTTCGAGCAGCCTGATCGCCTCGTCGGTCTTGCCGGCAGAATAGATCTTCTGCGCCGACTCGAACGACAGCGAGTCACGTGCCATCTGGCTCAGGTCACACTCTACACCGGCCTTGGCGGCATAATCGAAATAGGAATCTACATTGCCCGAGGCAACGTATATCTCACGCACGCTGCGCAACGCCTCCTTGGCGTCCGACGACTGCGGATCCTGCGTTATGACCTTGTCGTAGTATTGCAGCGAGCGGTCGGTCTCGTTAAGGTTGGCATAGGCCAGGCCCAGGTCGAGCAGGGCCGAATTGTGGTACTGCGAACTGGGATATGCCGCTATGAAACGTTCGAGCATGTCGGCTCCGTTGCGGTACTGTTCCTGCGCTATGTATGTACGGCCGAGTTCGTAGGTGGCCTCATCGACATAGTTGCCGCGGTCGGCATCGACGATGCTCTTCAGCGCATCGATCTTCTGTCCCGTACGGCCGAGAATACCCAGAACCAGGGCGCGCTGGTACTGCGAATAGTAGCGCTCGTTGGTCCCGATAGCGGCGGCAGCCTCGTAATCCTTCACGGCCGATTCGAACTGGCGCAGCGAATAGTATGCATCGCCACGGCGGTTGAAGGCGTCGGCGCGGTAGTTGTCACGCAGGGAGTAGCTCGAAAGGAACGACGAAAAACTGCGTTCGGCCTCGGCCATCTCACCCAGCGAGAAACGTGCATATCCGAGGTTGTATAGCGCCATCTTGTACTCGCGCTCGCTGCGGGGCGCACGTTCGAGATAGCGGGTGTACTTCTCGGCAGCAGTTGCATAATCGCCGCGCCCGTAGCATATCTCGCCTGTCCAGAAAGCACCCAGAGCACTGTATTTGGGACTGACATCTATCGCCAGCGACTCCTCGAGAAGGTTCTGCGCGCGGTCGGGATCGCCCTGCGTATAGGCTTCGAGAGCGCGGAAATAGGTGATCTTCTGCAGGGCGGCACGTATGCTGCTGTCGGGGTCGGGAAACGACTTGATGGCATTGTATGCGTTCTCGTAGTTGTGCGAGTTGAAATAGGCGGCAATCAACAGTTCACGCGCCTCGGTCAACCGCTTCGACGAGGGATATTTCTCGATATAACGGGTCAGCACGTTGACGGCCTCGTTGAAGGTTCCGCCACCGAGCTCGTACTGCAGCTTGCCGTAGTTGAACAGCGCATCTTCGGCTATGCGCGCATCGTAGGCGTCATTCGACGCCATGGCGAAGGCCTTGCTTGCATTGGACTTGTCGCCGGCACGCAGGTAGCAGTCGGCCAAATGGTACGACGCATTCTGCGTAAGCGCGTCATCGGCACCGCACACCTTCTGCAGGGCCTCACGGGCAGCACCGTAATTTGCCGTACGATAGAGCGAATATCCGAGTATGTAGTTCTCCTCACGCCCCATCTCGCCGCCCGACTTCTCGAAGGCACGTATCAGGTCGATGGCCTTGCGGTAGTTGTTCATGCGGAAATAGGATTCGGCCATGATGCGCTGCAGATCCATGCGCTGCGAGGCCGACGAGTTGGCCAGCAGAGCCGTGCCGGTCTCCACGACATACGGGTAATTGCCCTCCTTGTACTCGATCTGGAGCAGATAGTATGGAATGACTTCGGCATAGGCGTCGCTGTTGCGCAACGACGTGAAGAGACGTTTCGACACCTGATAGTTGCCGCGGACATACTCGATGTAGGCCTTGTAGTAGACGGCATGGTCGTAATAAGCACTTGATGCGCCGATTTTGTCAAAGTAGCCGTAGGCCGCGTCATAGTGGCCGTCGAGAAACTCGATATAGCCCATGCGCACATCGTACTTCTCGCGCTGCAGCGGCGTGAGCATGCGGTAGTTGACATCGACGAAGTCCTCGCGGGCCCGGTCGTATTCATTGCGGGTGCAGTAATACGACGCCAGGGCAAACCTTATGTCGTTGTTGTAGACCGACCCGGAATAGGTGTCCATATACGAGAGCAGCCGCTCCTCGACATCGGGATCGCCGAGTTCGACCGCACACATTGCCAGGTAGTAGTCGATATCCTGCAGCACGCCGCGCAGTTCATGCGGCAGTGCGTCGCGGAGTTTCGTAAACTGATGGCGGGCATCGCTCCAACGGCCCTGTTCGAAGAGTTCGATGCCGCGTTTCATCGAGACTTCGGGCTCCGACGGCGTCATTGCCGCCGCACCGGCGACAGCCATAAGCGACACCGCAAGTATCATTGAGAATTTTCGCATAAGCAACCGATGATATACTGCGCAAATATATGAATTTTTAACCAAACGGCCGGCACTTTCCGAATATTATGGAGACAAAATCACACAAACTCGACACAGCCTTGGATCGCAAATGGCCGCATGCCCCGGCAAACGTCGCCAATGCCGGCAGAATGCATCACAGCGCACGGTTTGGGAACGATTATTGCCCGTTGCAGGACGAACAAATACCAAAATACCATGATTGAACAGGTAACTATCGAATGGAGCAGGGACACGAAGTTCCGGCTCACGGGAAAATCGAAATGCGATTCGTTGAATCCCAAGCAGATGATGCTTTATGCGACGGCCGAATGCGCCGGGATAACCGTAATGACGATACTCACGAAGGAGCGTATCAGGCCGAAACACCTCGAAATCACCATGAGCGGCGTCCTCGACACCGACACCGTAATGGCGAAGAGCATCTTCACCTCCTTCCACATCGCCTACAACATCGAATGCCGCAGCATCGACGATCAGGTCAAAATCAGCCGGGCGGTCAACCTCACCAACGACAAGTATTGCGGCACGCTGCAGATGATGCGCCGCATAGCGCCCGTATCGCACGAGACGGCCATCGTCAGCAGTGAAGAGGTCAACGCCTAACGCGCCGCAATGCGTTCGTACGCCGACACCGCTACCGCATAGTTGTACTGTGCGGTAATGGCGTTGGTGTAGAGTTGCAGCCAGCTCAGCTGCGCCTGCAGCACATCGAGCACCGTAGCCACACCTTCGCCGTAGGAATAGGTGCTTATCGAGAGGTTCTCGCCGGCGATGCGCAGGCTCCGCAGCGAAGCCTCGACCTGCGCACGGCTGTCCACAAGCGTGACCCAGCCGTTCATCTCCTCGCGCATGATGTCGTCATGCAGCTGCGCCAGCGCAAGTTCGCTCCGCTTCTGCGCGGCACGGGCCACACCCACGCTGCGGTGACGCTCGCCCCAGTGGAATATGGGCACGCTCAGCTGGACGAACGCCGAGCCGTTGATCACGGTCTCGCCCGTGCGGTTGGGCGTATATGGGGTCCACGACCCGCCGACACCGATGCTCAGCTGCGGATTGTAGGCGGCCCGGGCCGCCTGCACGGTCGTCTGCGCACGGTCGGTGCGCAGCAGAGCCGCAGCATAATCGGGACGGCAGGCTATTATCTCGTCGACGCTGCTCCGCGACGGCATCGGAATGGAGTCGAGAATGGTCTGCGCGAGTTCGACCTCCTGTTCGAACGGCGTACCGCGCAGTATGTTGAAGTTGTGAAGCGCCACGGCGTGGTTCTGCTCGGCAACGGACAGCTCGTATTCGGCCTCGCTCAACCGCGACTCGATCTGCAGCACGTCGCCCCTGGCGATATACCCTTCGGCGAAGCGCCTGTCGACAAGTTCCTTGAGCGAACGTATTATGTCGACGTAACGGTGCCTCGACTCGAGATACTGCGACATGGCCGACAGCGTCCAGTAGGCATAGTCAGCGGCATAGCGCACGTCGAACATGGCGAACTCCTCGTCGCACACGGCAATGTCGTAATCCAGCGTCGCCGATTCGTATGCGGCACGCACCGAGCCGCCGCCGTAGATGGTCTGTATGACCTGCGGTTCGAGGGCGAAATCCCACGGGCGCACACCGGGGGTATCGCGGAACTGGACCGAGAAGCGGCCGTTCATCGAGAGCGACGGCAGGAAGCCCGTACGGGCCTTGTCCTTGGCCTGACCGGCCGAATCGACGGCCTCGCTGTAACTCTTGAGCGTCCAGCTGTATTCGGCGACGCTCCTGCGGTAATCTTCGAGTGCCGTCTGGCCGGCAGCCGCCTCGCAGGTCAGGAGCATGGTTATGATGAGTATGTGGCGCATATTGAAAGTCGATTTATTTCACCTTTATTCCATGGAAGAGGGCATAAGTCACCGGAAGGACGAAGATCGTCAGGAACGTGGCGACAAGGAGCCCTCCCATGATCGTCGCCGACATGCCGCCGAACATCGAGTCGAAGAGCAGCGGCAGCATGCCGAGTATGGTCGTGCCCGAAGCCACCGTAACCGGCACGACGCGGCTGCGAACCGCCCGCTTCAGGGCCCCGATGTCGTCGGTGCCGCCCGTCGAGCGTTCGGCCTCGATACGGTCGACAAGTATCACGGCGTTCTTTATGTTCATGCCGACAAGGCCCAGCAGGCCCAGCAGCGAGAAGAAGTTGAAGCTCTTGCCGAAAACCGCAAGACCGAGAACCACGCCTATGAATATGAGCGGTATCATCAGCAGAATAACCGCCGGCTCCCGGTAGGTGCCGAACAGCAGCAGCAACACGGCGAAGATCAGCAGCAGGGTCAGGGGCATGTTCTCACCCAGGGCGGCGTTCGATTCGGCCTGCGTCTCCTGCTCGCCGAAGACCTTGAACTCGTAACCTTCGGGAAGCGCAACATTGCGCCGCACCGAATCGTACAGCTCCGTAAACAGTCTCTTGGCGTTGACGCCGGGAGCAGGGTCGCACTGCGCCTTCATCACGCGCTGACGGTTGTAGCGCTTGATGACACCGCGGTCGAACCCGAACCTGAACGAGTCGACGGCCTGCTCGACGGAATAGACGTTGCCGCCCGCCGAAAATACGGGCAGAGCCTGCAGGTTCGTCAGGTTGTAGTGGTCGATGTTCTCGTCCTTGAGGAGTATGGGCATGAACTGGTCGCCCTTGCGGTATTCGCCGAGCCGGTAGCCGCTCGTGGCGATGGTTATGCCCTGAGCCATGGCACTGCGGCTGATGCCTATGCGCTGTCCCTTCATCTGCGAGTAGGAAGGAAGCCATGCCGGACGGCGGTTGCCCCAGCTGTTGCGTATGTTGTCGCACGAAGGATTGCGCCACATCATCTGCTCGGCCTGTGAAGTCAGGCGTACGAGCGTGTCGATGTCGCCGCCGATAAAGCCGAGCTCGATTGTGGCGTCGGGGACGGGCGACAAGGCGAACAGCGAGGCCCGCAGCCATACGTCGGGGCAATTCCCGGCGACATACTCGACGAAACGGCGCTCGACCTCGGCCGTCTGCCTGCTCGAATGGAGCTCGACCAGCAGGTTGCCGAAATTCGGGCGCATGGCCACACTGCTGCTGGCCAGATAGTAACGTGGCGGCGAGCCTCCGGCCGTCGTCGAGATGGTCTTGACCTCGGGCTGCTCACGCAGCCACTCGGACATCTGTCGCAGGTTGCTCTCGGTCTCGAATATGTTGTGGCCTTCGGGCAATATCACGTCGGCGCGGAAATAGGGTTTGTCGAGCGACGGGAAAAAGTTCTGCGGCATGATGCCCATCAGCACTATCGATCCGGCGAACATCACAAGGATGACCGCAACGACCGTCCAGCGGTGGCGCAGCATGGCCGACAAGGCCGTATCGAGCATGTCGAGAGCCCGACTGCCGGAGCCGTGCCCCTGCCGCTTCACGACAAGCAGCGCATTGCCGAACAGCGGCGTCTGCGTCAGCGCCAGCACCCAGCTCAACAGAAGCGACACGGCTATGACCACGAACAGCGGCTTGACGATCTCGGCTACGGCCGACGGGGCCAGATAGAGCGGCAGGAAAGAGAAAATGGCAATGAGGGTCGCTCCAAGCAGTCCCCACTTCGGGGCATCGGCCCCGCGTATGAAGGCTTCACGCCGCGCCATGCCGCGGAGCATGTCGTTGCGGGCATTGTCCGTAACCACAATGGCGTTGTCGACGAGCATGCCCATGGCGATGATGAAACCGGCCAGCGAGGTGCGGTTCAACCCCTCGCCGAGGAGCTCCATGAAGAGCATCGTGCCGCCGATCGAGAAGAGCAGCGAGCTGCCAACCACCAAACCCGAGCGGAACCCCATCACGAGCATGATGATGAACACGACGATGGCTATCGACTCGGCAAGGTTGAGCAGGAAGGCGTAGTTCGCCTCGCGCGCTATGCGGTTCTCGGGATATAGTACCGTAAGCGTCAGGCCCGCGGGCATCTCGCGCCCGATGGAGGCCATCACGGCATCTACCTCACGGCCGACCCTGACAACATCGACATGCTCCTCGGTCGAGACGCCGATGCCTATCGCCCGCTCGCCGTTGACACGCATTATCGAGGTCGGCGGCGAGGAGTATTCCAGTTCGACGCGGGCCACATCGCCAAGGCGGTACTGTTTGCCGTCCGACGACATGAACAGTTGGTTGCGTATGTCGTCGAGCGACTTGTAGGCGCTGCCTTCGAGTATCTCGATCTCCATGACGCCGGCAACCTTCTCGCCGGTATTGACTATGCGGTTCTGCTGGCCGATGGTCGCGATGACAGTCTCGGGGCGTATGGCGAAGTTGGCGAGCGTCCCCAGGGCGATGTAGACATTCACCACCGGGGTCTGCTCGCCGTAGAGCGTTACCTTCTGCACGCCGTCGACCGTCGACAGCCGTGTCTTGACATACTGCGCCCAGTTGCGCATCTCGTCCCACGTGTAGCCGTTGTCGGCCGATATGCCGTAATACATGCCGTAGACATCGCCGAAATCGTCGCTCACGGTCACGTTGGCGACCCCGTCCGGGAGGCTCGGCGTAATGTTCATGACCTTGCGCCGCAACTCGTCCCACAGCTGCGGGATCTCCGACGGGCGTACCGACGGCTCGACCTCGACCATGATACGCGACATGCCGTAGTAGGAATCCGAGGTTATCTTGTGCACGCGCCGCATTGACTGCACCTCCCGCTCGACGGGTTCGGTCACGAGCTGCTCGACCTCGAGCGGCGTGGCCCCGGGATAGACGACCGTAATGACGGCGCTCTTGATCACGAACGTCGAATCCTCCTTTTTGCCCATGCGGACAAATCCCCACAACCCGCCGAGCACGAGTACGGCGAGGAAAAATCCCACGACTTTCGAATTGCGCAGCGAATATTCAGGCAGGCTCATCTGTACACGCGTTTATTCGATTATTCTGACATGTTCCCTTTCGCGTATGCGGTAGACTCCGGCCGTGACGATGCGGTCGCCGGGCTCCACCCCGCTGTCGATGATCACGCGGTCCCGGCCGAAAATCTCGCCGAGACGCACGGGCCGCAGCTCCACCACATCGGAAGAGTCGACGACCCATACGTATTCGCCGCCGGCGGCAGGCGCATAGATGGCCGATACGGGCAATGATACGGCATCGGGCAGGTCATCGGACGTACGCATCGTAACGGTACACGACATGCCGGGCAAAATATCGTAACGCGCGGTATCGACATCGCGGAGGCTCAACGAGACGGGGAAACCCGAAGCGTCGGACGACGTGCGGGCATAATCCTTCAGCACGGCCCGGAACTTCACGCCGCGGTAATTGTCGAATTCGACCGTGAACCCCGTGTCGCTGCGCGACAGTTGCGCGAGACTGCTCTCGGGCACGGTGAAACCGACGGTCGTACTGACCGGATTGACAAGGCGGAGGATACTCTGCCCCGCCGACACGCGCTCGTAGGAGTCGACATAGGTGCGTTCGATAACCCCGGCGAACGGGGCCCGCAGTTTGGTCTCCTTGAGCAGGTCGAGCGCATTCTCGTACGACGACTGCGCCTGCGAGTAGAGCGTCTGCGCCGACTCGAACTCCTGCCGCGATATGGCCTGGTGTTCGAGCAGCCGTTTTGCGCGGTCGAGCCGCGAGCGCGCCTCCTCATAGGCCGACCGCGTGGCCGAAACCTGCAGTTCGACCTCGCGGGGGTCGAGAACGGCAAGCAACTCGCCCCTGGCGACGGCATCGCCCTTGGCGACATCGACCGACAGAACCTGCCCCGAAATTTTGAAGGCGAGGTTCGTGGCATCATCGGCCGTTGAAAGGCCCGCAAAATCCTTGTCCACGTATTTGGCCCGCTCGGCGACCGTGACCCTTACCACACGCGGGCGGGCGACCTCCTGCTGACGCCGGCCGCCGCATGCCGCCGCGAGCAGCAGAACGGACAACAATATGAATACACGCATAAAAAAATTGACTTTCATTGCTGAAAGTCAATTTTTATACCGATACGGGCCGCACGGGCCAATATCAGGCCGTATGAGCTATAAAGCCGACCTATTCGGCCGTAAGTTTGGCTATCTGCTTCTCGGCCTCGGCCTTGAGGTTGGCGGCCTGTTTCTCGGCTGCCTTCACCAGAGCATCGCCGCTCTTCTCGGCAGCTATCTTCCCGAGCGCTCCCGAAGCCTTGTCGATAAGGTTCTGACGCTGCTTGCGGGCCTCCTCTACCAGTTTGTCACCGGCCCTGGCAGCCTCCTCGCGCAGACGAGCGGCCTGCTTTTCGATCTCCTCGTTCAGGGTCTCGCTGCCGGTAAGTTTCTGCACCTGCTCGTTGACGATATTGGTCACGGCCTGACGTGCGACATCTTCGACATCGACAGTAATCGTCGGGGCCGCAAAAGTACCTCCGATAACGGCCGTAACGTCCGATACGACACCGCCGCCGACCTTGCCGGGCAGCGCAACGCGTGCCTTGTAGTCTATCGTCTGGTCAAGCCCGGTCGAGCCGGAGAGGGTCATCGCAATGTCTCCCATCTTTATGTCGAAGGGCGATGTGTTGACACGCCCGTCGCGTATCGTGAACGAAATACGCACGTCGTCGGCTGCGATATTGCGCAGTTTGTCGTTGCCCAGGGCCTCGGCCAGCTTGTCGAGCGCACCGACATTGGAGACATCGAGGTGTCCCGTACTTATAACGCCCGAAGCGTTGAACGATCCGTAATCCACGCTCATGTCGGACTTGAGCGATGTCGACAGCGTCATATCCATCGAGTAGTCGCCGCCGATCTTCTCGAATACGGGTACCATCTTCTGCACGAGGTCGAGCTGTCTGAACGTCTCGTCGAAACGCGCACCAGCAACATCGAGCGAAAGTTTCAATGCCGGGGACGACGGGTTGGCTGCGGTCGAGTAGCTTCCCGAAGCCGACATCTTGCCGCCGAAAGCTCCAAATGCCAGACGGTCGAGAGCCACCGTCCCGTTCCTGACGCTCATGCGTCCGATAAAGTCGTCGATGGTCATCTTCTGGAAAAGTATCTTCGACACCAGCACCGAAAGCGAGAGGTCGAGGTTCTCGGGCACACCGACAACCGATGCCGTACCGGCTGCAGGCTCTTCCGTCTCCACGGCCGCACCCTCTTCGGCATCGGCCGATTCATCGGCAGGCATCAATGCCATCAGTTCGTTCACGTCGAGCAGTTTCGACGTTACGTCGAGTGAACCGCGCAGCGTATCGCCGCGCAGAATGTAGCCCAGATAGTTCGAAAGGCGTCCGCGGGCATTCAGGTCACTTGCTCCGACCGTCAAACTGCACTCCGAAAGTTCCATCGAGGCAGGCGCAACCGTGGCGGCAAAACGTCCGACCTGCACCTCGGGCAGGCCGCCCAGACGGGCCGTCATCTGCTCGACGGAGAGAGTTCCCGATGCCTTCATCGACTCGTAACGCTGCTTCTCGATGTCGGACATGCGGCCTTCGGCTGCAACATCGAGCGTTATGATACCCGACAGCGACGTCGACTCGTCGAGAGGATATACCTTGCCTATCGCTCCGAGATCCACACGGCCCTCGGCCGCTGCCTTGAAACGCAGGTCGCTTGCCGGCGTAGCCACATGCGCCGAGGCCTGCAGCGAATTGCCGGCCATGGTCATGGTGAAACGGCTGACATCGACTACGGTATTGTCCAGCGTCCCGCCGTTGTTGCCAACGGAAAGGTCGAGGTTGATGCCGCTGACCGATTCGGGCAGCGCATCGTACTTGAAACTGCCGTCGGCGACCTTCAGGTCGACGCCGAATGCCGGCAGCATGTCGCCCTTGAGTTCGCCCCTGGCCCACATGCCGAGGGTCAGCGTTCCCGATGCCGTCAGGTTCTTGAAATCCCGTGTATAGAATGCGGGGATCATCGAAAGCAGCTCCTTGAAACGCACCTTCGAACTGTTGACGGCAATATCCATGGCGACGGCGTCGTCACCAGTCTCGACCCAGCCGTCGACGCCCAGCTCGACAGCATTGAGCCTCAACATATTGTCCGTAAGAGTATACCGGCCGTTATCGAAATCGGCGGCGATGGTGCCTTTCAGTTCGGCCTCGGCGTTGTTCAGCAGCCGCACTCCCCCGTTCGTGAAGTTAAGGCCGCCGAGAACAAGATGCAGGCCAAGATCGGTCTGCGAGGCCGACATGTCACCGCGCAGGCGCAGGTTCATCGGCGATACCGAAAAGTTCATGCGCGACGAATCGTCGTCGTACGACAGGACGGCGTCGGTTATGCGCAGGTCGCGAACCTGAAGCCTGAATGACGAGGGTTCACCCTCATCGGAGACCCCCGCAGCGGGGGTCTCCTCCTCCGCAGGTTTCATGATGTTCCAGTTCACGGCACCGTCGGCAAGGCGGCGGGCATGAACAGCAGGTCTGTTCAGAAGCACCTTCGTAACCTCGTAGCCCGAATCGCCGAACAGCGACATGAGGTTCACGACCACCGATACACGGTCCGCAGCCACAAGGGTATCGTTTTCAAAACGGTCTACCCCAACGAGCGACAGACCCTTCAATTCGAGAGATGCATGAGGGAAATGCCTCAGCAGGCTGATGTCGAGATCGTCGAAATCGAGACTGGCGGCAAGCATTCCGTTGGCCTCACGTTTGACGATCTCCCCGATTTTGGGCTTCAGCGCCATCGGCACGATAATGGCAACGGCCAGTATCACCACGATGACGATACCGAAAATTTTCAATGCTGTTTTCATATCGGTTGATATTTAACGTATGTCCAGGCAGTTAAGTTTCTGCGTTATGGTACCGTCGTCGAGGACCACAAGTCCCGTTTCGGCACGCAGCATGGTCTTGAGAACCGTAGCGTCGATATTGTAGCACTTGACCGGGGTGCTGCCGCCGAACGAATGGTATGTAATCTCGGGGAGGTACTCGGGCGTGAGGCACACAACCCATGCGTCCTCGGTCTCGGCACGCTCGACTATCGAACGCAAATGCTCCTCGCACTTGCTTCCTATGCGGTCGAACCGCGTGACGCATATCATGTAGACGCGTCCCTTGGCATTGACAACCAACGCCGTGGCATCGCCGTATGCATCGCGCAGCGAGAATTCGCTGACCAACGGCTTTATAACCACAGGGCTGTCGTTCTCGTCCGACCCGACGCGCGTATCGACCCACTCCCACTTCTGCGAGTCCTGCCATTCACGGTCTTCGAGATCGAATTCGCGCAGCTTTCCGGTCTGGAGGTTGCGGCACACCAGAACGACCTCGCCCTCCTCGCTTTCATGTACGGACTTCTGCATCTCGTCATAGATATTGACTCCGACACGGTATGGCAGGAAATCGATGAGCGGCAGATGGTAATAGCAGTATGTCCCGACACCCATACCTATCGTAAAGAAAAGGCATGTAAGGAATACCTCGAGTTTGGTAAAGGCCAGCACCTTGTCGGGGCGGTAACGGTACCACACCACGACAGCCAGCGGCAACAGTGCCAGGTTCTTGAAGAACGTACCCCACGGCGAGAGTTTCAGGGCGTCGCCGAAACAGCCGCAGTCCTCGACCGGCAGCCAGGTGGCGCTAAGGAATGTCAGCACCGTGAAGAAGATCATCGACAGCACCGCGAAGATCGAAATCAGGCGTATGCGCACCTTGAACGTCAGCATGAGACCCATCATCAGCTCGGCGCCGCACAGCCATATCGAGAAGACCATCGATGCGGGCTGGAACCACTCCATGCCGTATATCGACAGATACTCGTTGACCTTCAATGCGGTACCCCAAGGGTCTACGGACTTCACAAAACCCGAGAATATGAATACCGCACCGAGTATCAAACGACACACATGCGACAGATTCCTGAATGCGCGGTGGTGGATTATCGACATACTGCAACTACTTCAAAAACGGGCTCAGGGCCTCTTCAATCTTATGGAAAATACCCTCGGGCGACTCCATCTCGCCTGACGGGTTACTGCAATCTACGACCTGCAATGCCGGATCACCGGCAGCCGTCTCCATGTAGACGCTGCGCACGGCCTGCTGCAGCGACAACGACGCTTCATGTATATCCCGGGCGCCGTTGAGATAGCTGCGGTCGTCGCCCTCGCGCTGCTCGGTCAGTTTGCGCTCGGTGAAGGCGAAAGGCACGTCCAGGAAGAGCGACACGTCAGGCCGCGGTATGCCGTAGTAGCCGTATTCGAGGTCGAGGATCCAGCGGCGCAGCCTGTCGCGTGCAGCCGCGTCGGCAATCTTGGCGCACTGGTAGCCGATGTTCGAGAAGACGTATCGGTCGGCTATGACCACCTTGCCGGCGTCGAGCCAGCCGCGGATCATCGGAGCAGCATCGTTCCTGTCTCCCGCATAGAGCAGGGCGACAAGGTAGGGGTCGACCTGATCGGCCGTACCGAACTCACCGCGCAGGAAACGGGCTATGAGGTCGCCGTAGACCGGAGAGTCGAAACGCGGGAAATGCAGGTATTCGCTCCCGATGCCGCGTGCGAGGAAAAACTCCCTCAACATGCGTATCTGTGTAGATTTGCCGGCTCCGTCGAGCCCCTCAAGTACAATGAACATAATCTCTTCGCTTTATCTTAACATTCGGGCGGCACGCTCGACACCCGCTGCAAGGGCGTCGATCTCGGCCTCGGTATTGTACATCGCCAGCGACGCACGGCACATGCCCGTAACGCCGTAATGCGTCATAACGGGCTCGGCACAGTGCTGGCCGGTGCGAATGGCTATACCCATCTTGTCGAGGATCATACCCACGTCATAATGGTGGGCGCCCTCGATATTGAACGATATTATCGGCGATTTGCCCGGCGTATTGCCGTATATCCTCAAACCGTCGATCGCTTCGAGACGTTCCGTGGCATAACGCAACAGGCGCTCCTCATGCGCTGCTATATCGTCCGCGGAGAATGACGTAACATATTTCACGGCCTCGCCGAGGGCTATGGCCCCGATGAAGTTTGCCGTACCGGCCTCGAATTTCAACGGCAGGGGCGCGAATGTCGTCCGCTCGAACGAAACACGGTCGACCATGTCACCGCCGAACAGGAACGGAGGCATCGCTTCGAGCAAGGCCCGCTTGCCGTAAAGCACGCCGATACCGGTGGGTGCGTAGAGTTTGTGACCCGAAAAGGCATAGAAGTCGCAATCCAGTTCACGCACGTTAACCGTACCGTGCACCACACCCTGGCAACCGTCGACCATGACCACCGCACCGACGGCATGAGCCGCATCGATAACGGTTTTCAGGTCGGGGCGCGTCCCGAGCGTATTCGACGCCTGCGTCACGGCCACCACCTTAGTCCGTTCGTCGAGCAGTTCGCCGAGGCGTTCGGTCATGAGACGCCCCTCGTCGTCGAATGGCAGCACGCGTATCCCGGCTCCCCTGTACATCGCAATCTGCTGCCACGGGACAAGATTCGAGTGGTGCTCCATCTCGCTGATGACCACATTGTCGCCGGCTCCGATGAAGGTTCCGCCCCAGGCGTATGCCACGGCATTGATCGACGCCGTTGCCCCGCCAGTAAAGATTATCTCGTCGCTGCTACCGGCCCCGATGAAATCACGGATACGCTCGCGTGCAGCCTCATACATGACGGTGGTCTCCTCCGAGAGATAGTGTACGCCGCGGTGTACGTTGGCGTTCATCTCGTCGTGCAGGTAACGCACCATATCCGTCACGCAACGCGGTTTCTGGGCCGTGGCACCGCTGTCGAGATAGACCAGCGGCCGGCCGTAGACCTTGCGCCCGAGTATCGGGAAATCCTCGCGTATCTTTTCAACGTCAAACATCACAGTTCTTCAAGTTTCGACCTTACGGCCTCGTCCAGAGCACCGCAGAGAGTCTCCCCGGCCGAACAGCGGCCTACAATATCACTCACGAAGCCCTCGATCTGCAGCCTGCGGGCATCGGCCTCGCTCAATCCGCGCTGACGCATGTACAGTACGGCATCGTCATCGATCTGTCCGACGGTCGCACCGTGGCTGCACTTCACGTCATCGGCATATATTTCAAGTTGCGGCTTCGTTACGATGTGCGCATCGCCGCCCAGCTCGATATTGCGGCTCTGCTGGCGGGCATCGGTACGCTGTGCATCGGGAGCCACATATACATGGCCGCGGAATTCGCCCGTAGCCCGGCCCGAAACCACGCCCTTGACCAGCGACGAACTCGTGCAGTCGGCAACGTTGTGGCGTGTGGTCAGGTCGAAGACGCAATGGTCGGTGCCTGCTCCCACGAAAACACCGTCGGCGTCGAACGACGATCCCGCACCGTCGAGGTCGATGTCGTAGTCGGCATTGGCGCCCTGAAGTTCCACCGATGTCAGCCGGCATGAGCTGCCGCCCTGCTGGCGTATGTGCACGGCGGAAAACGCGGCGGCAAGGTATATGTCGTCGATCGTCAGCGAGGCGCCCTCTTCGAGCCCTATCTCCGCAGCCGTCTCCCCGGCCTCGGTGTGAAGGATCACGAGCGACGCATGTGCGCCGGCTGCTACCGACACGTCGAGTTTCGACGGATTGACCGCCACCAGCGGAGTGCCGTCACCGTCACCGATGCGGCCGCCGCCGAACTGCCGGAAAGCCCCGTCGCGTATCATATCAAGAAATCCCATCGTCTTACTCCTTGTAATCGTTTATGAGCCAGTCGTAGCCCTCCTTTTCGAGTTTCAGCGCCAGGGTCTTGTCGCCCGAATAGATGATACGGCCCTTGTAGAGCACATGCACATAGTCGGGAACGATATAGTCGAGCAGACGCTGGTAGTGCGTAATCACCACGGTGGCGTTCTCCGGCGTGCGCAGCTTGGTAACACCCGTAGCCACGATACGCAGGGCATCGATGTCCAGACCGCTGTCCGTCTCGTCGAGTATGGCGAGTTTCGGTTCGAGCATGGCCATCTGGAATATCTCGTTCTTCTTCTTCTCGCCGCCCGAG
>DXGW01000113.1 GCA_019113665.1 Candidatus Alistipes excrementipullorum | reverse complement strand
GAGCACCCGGCGGATCTCCTCGTCACGCCCGATTACGGGGTCGAGTTTGCCGCTACGCGCCTGTTCGTTGAGGTTGATGGCATACTTGCCCAGAGCGTTGAACTCCTGCGACGAAGTCTGCGAATCGACAGTCGCTCCCTTGCGGAACGTGCGGATAGCCTCGATCAGTTCCTTTTCGGAAGCTCCGTTGCGTTTGAGCAGGTCCGAGACGTTGCCGCGTTCGGCGACCAGACCCAGAAGCAGGTGCTCTACCGACGCATACTTGTCGTTGAAGTTCTTGGTGAAGTCTACGGCACGCTGTATCACTTTCGAGGCGTCGTTCGAGAAGTACTGCTCGCCGTTGCCGCCCGAAACCTTCGGAAGGGCCTGCAGGGCCTCGTCGGTCTGGTTGCGCAACGAACGTACGTTCACGCCGACACGTCCCAGAAGGAACGACGACAGCGAATCGTCTTCGGCAATGAGTACACTCAGCATGTGCAGCGGTTCGACCGCCTGCTGGCCGTTCCGCCCTGCAAGGGCGTATGCACTTTGCAACGCCTCCTGCGCTTTGATGGTTAATGAGTTGATGTTCATGGTCTATGTTGTTTTTTGTTATTTTCGTTTTCGACTGTGATACGAGCAAAATGCCTGCCAGCATGCTGCGGCACGCCACAATGTCCGTTTGTGGCAGACATCTGCTGACATCGTGCGACAAATGGGCATGAAAATGTCCTGTTTGTGGCATGACGGCGTGACAATAAAGCATTCGCCCCTGCACCGGCGGTGCGGGGGCGAACAGGTTTATGTGAAGCGCGGCGCGCTACTCGGTCTTGAAGATGATCTGTACCGGATAGTGGTCGGAGATATACGGTGCCCCGTAGTTGCCGTCGAGCGTGCGGTACTCCAGACACTCGATGTTGCGGGCGAAGAGGTGGTCGATGACCGTTCCCTCATGCCGTCCCCAGGCGTTAGACGTCGGTCGGTTGTCGGTGACGGGTGCGACTGTACGCGTGAGGAACATTATTTCGTTCAGGGGCGCGTAAATCGGGTTGTCGGCCAGCGCATTGAAGTCACCGCCAACAATGACGGCCGCCTTCTCCCCGGCTATCTCGATGGCTTTGGCGGCGATCAGTTTCATTGACTCCTCACGGGCCTTTACACCCTTGTGGTCGAGGTGCCCGTTGAAGTAGTAAAACTCGCCGCCCGTCGCCTTTTCGCGCAGGTGCACCCATGTTACCGTGCGGTTGTACTTGGCGTCCCAGCCGCGCGAAACCTTGTCGGGCGTCTCGCTCAGCCAGAACGTGCCGCTGTCGAGCAGTTCGAAACGGCTCTTCAGGTAGAATATGGCGGTCATCTCGCCGGCATCCTTGCCGTCATCGCGCCCTACGCCTATGCGTACATACTGCGGCATGTTGCGCTCGATGTACTGCACCTGGTCGATTTTGGCCTCCTGGAGGCCTATGACCGAGGGGGCTTCGCGGCGCATCATCTCTATCGTCGCGTGACGGCGGAATTCCCATGAGTTGTCGCCGTCGTTGGCGCCGCTCTGGCGGACGTTGTAGGATATGAGGTTGATCTGTCCCTCGGGTGTGGTGTAGCGGAACCTGCGGGCAGTACATATGTCGATCGTGCACATCATGGCCACGAGCGACAGAATAACGATTTTCTTCATTCCTTTCAAACTTTTTTCGGTTTCGTATCGGTATGCAAAGTTATATCATCTTGTCGTGAACGGCAACACCGGCCGCCTTCCATATAGACGCAGTTACGCCCGATTCCGACATGCGGGACCGGGCGTTTTTGAAACTCGGTGCAGACGTACAGCGTATTGCGGCAGATTCAATCCTGTGCCACGAAAATGAGTTTTTCCGTGTCGTATCCGTAACTGCGGGCCGTGGCGAGTATTTCGTCGAGGACCTTTGCCGGCAGCGACGGCGTGCGGGAGAGTATCCACAGGTAATGCGGCGAACTGCTGCCGACCAGGGCCCACGAGTAGTCTTCGGCGAGCTCGAGAATGTTGTAGTCTGAATAGAATATCCAGAAGAACGATACGCGCAACTGTCCGGCGCGGTCTCCGGGTTTGGCCTTGCCGACGGCTTCGCTCCACTTCCTTGTCCTGGTGTTGTATCCGCGGTTGACCACGCGTATGCGCCTGTCGGAGATACGCTGGTAGGTGGCTGTGACCTGCTCCATGTTGCGCTCGAACGAGTGGTCGTATCGGGCGACCTCGTACCATGTACCCATGTAGCGGTCGATGTCGAACTCCATGTCGGGAGTATGTTCGGACGCCTTGCGCCCGACTCCATAGGCTATTCCCATGATCGTAAGCATTATTATTGTCAGAATAAGCACTCTTTTCATGATCCGGTCTTTATGTTGCGACTGCACATATCGTACCGGAATCGATTCAGAGCCTTGTCAGTTCGCGGTATATGCCGTCGGCGTCGTACCCGCACATGGCATAGAGCTCGGCCGGCGTGCCATGCTCGACGAAACGGTCGTCGATACCCATAGACCTAACTTTCACGGCATATCCGTGCCTGTTGAAGAAGGCAGTCACGGCTTCGCCGACCCCGCCGCGCAGTATCCCGTCCTCGACGGTTATCACTCTGCGGAACCTGCCGCCGATCTCATGCAGCATCTCCTCGTCCAGCGGTTTTGCAAAACGCAGGTCGTAGTGTGCGGCGTCGACGATACCTTCGGCCGCGGCCCGGGCTATCGCCTCGGCGGCGAAGTTGCCGACAGTTCCGATCGTCACCACGGCGGTGCCGCTGCCGTCGCGCAGTTTGCGTCCGCGCCCTGTCGGCAGGGACTCGAACTGTTGCCCGCGCCATATGATGCCGGTTCCCGTCCCGCGCGGATAGCGTATGGCAAAGGGCATGTCGCTCTGCAAGGCCGTGTACATAAGGTTGCGCAACTCGAGCTCGTCCATCGGCGCTGCCACCGTGAGGTTGGGTATGCAGCCGAAGAATGCAAGGTCGAAGGCTCCGTGGTGCGTGGCTCCGTCCTCGCCGACGAGCCCTCCGCGGTCGAGGCACAGGACTACGTGCAGTTTCTGGATTGCCACGTCGTGTATGACATTGTCGTATGCGCGTTGCATGAACGACGAGTAGATGTTGCAGAACGGGACCATTCCGGCGGCGGCAAGCCCGGCCGAGAACGTTACCGCATGTCCTTCGGCAATGCCGACGTCGAAGCAGCGTTCCGGCATCTTCTCCATGAGAATGCACATCGAACAGCCCGACGGCATGGCCGGGGTGATTCCAACCACGCGGCTGTCGAGGCGTGCCAGATCGAGCAGCGTCTCGCCGAAGACGTCCTGGTAGCGGTCGGCAACCTTTTTGGCGAGCCTTACGCCTGTCGAGGGGTCGAAGCGACCGGGTGCGTGCCACTCGGCCTGATGGTGTTCGGCCGGAGCGTAACCCTTGCCCTTGACGGTCATTATGTGGAGGAGTTTCGGCCCGTCGATGTCGCGCAGGTCGGTCAGGACTCTCACGAGCTCCTTGACGTCGTGCCCGTCTATGCGGCCGAAATACCTGAAGTTTAGGCTTTCGAACAGGTTGCTGTTCTGCAGCAGACCCTGTTTTACGGCATTGCCGGCCTTGCGGAAAAGGTTCAGCAGGCGCGGCGTATGGCGCATGGCGTGCCACAGCGAATTCTTGAACCGGTTGTAGAACTTCGAGGTCGAGACCCTGACCAGATAGTGCCCGAGGGCTCCGGTCGGCTCGTCGATCGCCATGTTGTTGTCATTCAGAATGACGAGTATGTCGCTGTTCTTGCCGTCGCCGGCATTGTTCAGCCCTTCGAAGGCAAGGCCTCCCGTCATCGCACCGTCGCCTATTACGGCAACGACCTTGCACTTTTCGCCCTTCAGTTCCGCGGCCTTTGCCATGCCGAAGGCTGCCGAGATCGACACCGATGCATGCCCGCCGCCGAAAGCGTCGTATTCGCTCTCGCACATGCGCGGGAACCCGCTGATGCCGTTGAGCTTGCGGTTGTTGACGAATGCCTCGCGGCGGCCGGTAATGATTTTGTGGGCGTATGCCTGATGGCCGACGTCCCAGATGAGTTTGTCGTACGGCGTGTCGAATACATAATGTATGGCCACGGCAAGCTCCACGGCGCCGAGGCTCGAGGCCAGGTGTCCGGGGTTGACGGCGCAGCACTCGATGATATAGCGGTGCAACTCGTCGCAATAGAGCGGCAATTCGTCGACCTTCAGCTTCTTGAGGTCTGCCGGTGAATTTATCCCGGGCAAAAGTATGTACTCTTTTTCGGACATCGTCGGACAAAGATACTAATAATACCTTTACATTCGACGCGTTTGGACCGTCTTGGCTCTAT
>DXGW01000112.1 GCA_019113665.1 Candidatus Alistipes excrementipullorum | reverse complement strand
ATGCGTGTCACGGGTGCCGGCGACATATACCGACCGGTGAGCGAGACGCTCGAGGGCAAGTTGCCGCAGCGCGTGATCAGCACGAAGGCCGCAGCCGGTTATTCGAGCTACGGCAACCAGATAGGTCTTGCCACGACGCACGTGCGCGAGATATACCATGACGGATATACGGCAAAGCGCCTTGAGGTGGGAGCCGTTGTCGGGGCCGTGAAGGCCGACAACGTCCGCCGCGAGACACCTGCCGCAGGCGATGCCGTACTGTTGCTGGGCGGCCGTACGGGCCGTGACGGCATAGGCGGTGCGACGGGTTCGTCGAAGGAGCACAACGCCCACTCGCTCGAGGAGTGCGGCAGCGAGGTGCAGAAAGGTAACGCTCCCGAGGAGCGCAAGCTCGAACGGTTGTTCCGCCGTCCGGAGGTTACGCGCCTCATCAAGAAGTCGAACGACTTCGGTGCCGGCGGCGTGAGCGTGGCCATAGGCGAGCTGGCCGACGGCCTGGACATCTGGCTCGACCGCGTTCCGACCAAGTACAGCGGACTTAACTCCACGGAGCTGGCCATCAGCGAGTCGCAGGAGCGTATGGCCGTGGTTGTCGAGGCGGGCGACGTCGGGGAGTTCATGCGTTACTGCGCTTCGGAGAATGTCGAGGTCACGCATGTGGCCGACGTTACCGATACGGCCCGCATGCGCATGTACGACCATGGCGTGAAGGTGGTGGATCTGGCCCGTTCGTTCATCGACAGCGCCGGTGCTCCCCACTATGCACATGCCACGGTGGGTGCCGTCGACAAGCGTAACCCGTTTGCGCGCACGATCGAGGGCGAAACCCTTACCGACCGCATGGAGGCAAACCTCTCGGACCGCAACGTGGTTTCGCAGCGCGGCCTCATCGAGATGTTCGACTCGACGGTCGGTGCATCGACCGTGCTGATGCCTTTCGGCGGCCGCACGCAGGATACCGAGACCCAGGTTTCGGTGCAGAAGATCCCCGTGGGTGACGCATATACCGATACGGCCAGCATCATGGCATTCGGATACAATCCCTTCATCACGGAGTGGAGCCCCTATCACGGAGCCGCCTATGCGGTCATCGAGGCTGCGGCCAAGGTTGTTGCCGCGGGTGCCTCGTACGACAAGATGCGCTACTCGTACCAGGAGTACTTCGAGCGCATGACTTCCGACCCGAAATCGTGGGGCAAGCCTCTGGCTGCGCTGCTCGGCGCACTGAAGATGCAGGAGGAGCTGAAGCTCCCCTCGATCGGCGGCAAGGACTCGATGAGCGGTACCTTCGGGTCGCTCAACGTACCGCCGATGCTCATGGCCTTCGGTATCACGACGGTCGATGCCGGCCGCGTCATAAGTCCCGAATTCAAGCAGGCTGGCGACTATGTCTATATGGTTCGCCACACGCCCCTGCATAACCATATGCCCGATTGCGAGCAGCTGCGCCGCAATTTCACCTATGTGTCCGAGGCCATCGCCGACGGACGCATCAAGGCGGCCTATGCCGTCGGCTTCGGCGGTGTGGGCGAGGCCCTGGCCAAGATGGCCTTCGGCAACCGCATAGGTGTCGAGGGCGAGATCGCCGAGAGCACGCTGTTCGACTACTCCTACGGTTCGATTGTCGTAGAGAGCCGCGAGCGCCTCGATTACGATGCCGCCGAGCTGTTGGGTATGACTATTGCCGACGACGCCCTGCGCATCAACGGCGAGAGCATGTCACTCGAGGAGCTGCGCCGCGCCAATACCGAGCGCTTCACGATGGTTTACCCCGACAAGGGCTGCAACCATGCCCCGATGAAGGTCGATACCCAGCACAAGGCACGCATGGCCGAATACAAGGGTGCGGCCGTCGAGCACCCGGTGGCCTATCTGCCGGTGTTCCCCGGAACCAACTGCGACTACGATACGGCCCGGGCTTTCCGCCGTGCCGGCGCCGAGGTTACGACAAGCGTCTTCCGCAATCTCACGGCCGATGACATCACGGGCTCGATCGCCGAGATGAAGCGCTGCATCGACGCATGCCACATATTCGTCCTGAGCGGCGGATTCTCCGCCGGAGACGAACCCGACGGCAGCGGCAAGTTCATCGCGGCCGTGCTCAACAATGCCGAGGTGGCCGATGCCATACACCGTCTGCTTGACCGCGGCGGCCTGATTCTGGGCATCTGCAACGGTTTCCAGGCTCTGGTCAAGTCGGGCCTGCTGCCCTACGGGCGTCTGGGTACGGTTACGGTCGATTCGCCGACGCTGTTCCGCAACGATGTGAACCGCCACGTGTCGCAGATTGTGTCGACACGCGTGGAGACGGTGGCGTCGCCCTGGCTCAAGGGCTTCGATGAGGGTGACATTCACTCGATAGCCGTCAGCCACGGCGAGGGCAAGTTCATGGTGAACGAACGCCTTGCGGCCGAACTCTTCGCCGAGGGGCAGGTAGCCTTCCGTTATGTCGACCCCATGGGCCGTCCGACGGACGAGGCGCCGTACAACCCCAACGGATCGTACTATGCGATCGAGGGTATCACCGACCCCACGGGCCGCATACTCGGCAAGATGGGACATACGGAGCGTTACGACGACAACCTGATGAAGAACATCGCCGGAGAGAAGCGGCAGACGATATTCGCCAATGCCGTGAACTACTTCCGCCGCAAATAGTGTAAACCAATTACCAAACCACGATAAGAGAGATGGAACAACTTGAGTTGTTATACGAGGGCAAGGCAAAGCAGGTTTTCGCGACCGACGACCCGGAACGGATCATTATCCGGTACAAGGATTCGGCTACGGCATACAACAACCTGAAGAAGGCCACGATCGTGAACAAGGGCGTGTTCAGCAACGACATTTCGTCGATGCTCTTCCGCCATCTGGCCGACGCGGGTGTGGAGACCCATTTCATCGAGAGGCTCAACGAGCGCGACCAGTTGTGCCGCCGGGTTTCGATCATACCGATCGAGATAATCGTGCGCAACATCGTTGCGGGCTCGATGGCGCAGCGCCTGGGCATCGTGGAGGGCACGCGGCCGTCGAATACGATTGTGGACCTCAGCTACAAGCGTGACGAGCTGGGTGACCCGCTCATCAACGACGACCATGCCGTAGCTCTCGGACTGGTTACGTACGACGAACTGAAACAGATATACGCCGTTACCCGCAGGATCAACGACCTGCTGGAGTCGCTGTTCGACAGTGTGGGCATCACGCTTGTGGATTTCAAGGTGGAGTTCGGCCGCACGTCCGACGGCAGGATCATTCTTGCCGACGAGATCAGCCCCGACACCTGCCGCCTGTGGGACAAGCAGACGGGCGAGAAGCTCGACAAGGACCGCTTCCGCCGTGACCTGGGCAAGGTCATCGAGGCATATGAGGAGATCGACCGCCGTCTGAAGAGCCTCGGGAAGTAGGTTTGCCGGCATTCGGACCCGGGACAGCGGGCGGGGCATGTGCCGCCAACCGCTGCGGTAATGAAACAAGCATTGTAAATCTCAATTTGCAAGATGGATAACAGACAGAGAATCATAGACGACGAGCTGCATGACGAATGCGGCGTTTTCGGTGTCTTCGGGGTGCCCGATGCGGCCGGACTCACATATTACGGCCTGCACGCCCTGCAGCATCGCGGACAGGAGGGTTGCGGTATCGTCGCCGTGAACAACCGTTCGTTCAGCCATGTCAAGGGCGAGGGCCTCGTGACCGAGGTCTTCAACGAGGGGCGCCTGGCCTCGCTGCCGGGCGACATGGCCATAGGCCACGTGCGCTATTCGACGGCCGGGGGCGGCGGCATAGAGAACGTGCAGCCTTTCCTCTTCCACCACAATACGGGCGATTTCGCCCTCGCGCACAACGGCAACCTTGTCAATTCGCGCGAGCTGAAACTGTGGCTCGAGAACCGCGGAAGCCTTTTCCACTCGACCTCCGACAGCGAGATTTTCGCCCACATGATCAAGAAGGAGTCGGACAACCGTGACCGCATACATGCCATAGTCGATGCACTGAACATGATCGAGGGAGCGTTCGCGTTCCTCATCATGACGGCCAGCCGCATATACGCCTGCCGCGACAAATACGGATTGCGTCCGTTGTCGATAGCCCGCCTCGGCGACGGCTACATCGTCAGCAGCGAGACCTGCGCGTTCGACGTCATAGGTGCCGAGTACGTGCGCGACGTCGAGCCCGGCGAGATCGTGATCATCGACCGCGAAGGGCTTCACAGCGTGGACTATTCGAAGTTCAAGCACCACAACATGTGCGCCATGGAGTACATCTACTTCGCGCGTCCCGACAGCGTCATCGAGGGCTGCAACGTGCACGCCTTCCGCAAGGAGTCGGGCAAATGGCTCTACCGCGAGGCTCCGGTCGAGGCCGACATCGTCGTCGGCGTGCCCGATTCGAGCCTGAGCGCCGCCATAGGCTACAGCGAGGAGAGCGGCATACCCTACGAGATGGGACTCATCAAGAACCGTTACGTCGGGCGTACGTTCATACAGCCGAGCCAGGCCATGCGCGAGAAGGGCGTGCGCATGAAACTCTCGGCCATCAGGTCGATCGTGGGCGGCAAGCGTGTCGTGCTCATCGACGACTCGATCGTGCGCGGTACCACGTCGCGCCGCATCGTGACGCTGCTGCGTGAGGCCGGGGCCACGGAGGTGCACCTGCGCATAGCCAGTCCTCCGATCACGCACCCGTGCTTCTACGGCGTCGACATCTCGACATACGACGAGCTGATCGCCGCGCAGATGAACAAGGATATCGAGCGCATACGCCAGCTTGTGGGGGCCGATTCGCTGGTCTACCTCTCGAAGAAGGCGTTGTTCTGGGCTGCGGGCGACCGCCACGAACTCTGCCTCGCATGTTTCAACGGCAAATACCCGACGGCGCTGTACCAGTCGTTCGAGGAGGCCAACAAGGACGGTAAATTTTAACGCAACAAATCAAACACAGAAAGAGATATGGCTGAATCTTATGAAAAGGCCGGCGTAAACCTCGAAGCGGGTTACGAAGTGGTCAAACGTATCAAGAAACACGTTGCATCGACGTCGCGTACGGGCGTTATGGGCAATATCGGCGCATTCGGCGGCATGTTCGACCTTGCGGCTCTCGGAGTCAGGGAGCCGGTTCTGGTCAGCGGCACCGACGGCGTGGGAACCAAACTCAAGCTCGCGTTCGAGCTCGACCGTCACGACACGATCGGCATCGACGCCGTGGCGATGTGCGTGAACGACGTGCTGGCACAGGGAGCCGAGCCGCTGTTCTTCCTCGATTACGTGGCCGTGGGCCACAACGAACCGGCCAAGGTCGAGGCCATCGTTGCCGGTGTGGCCGAAGGGTGCCGTCAGGCCGGCTGCGCGCTTATCGGCGGCGAGACCGCCGAGATGCCGGGCATGTACGGCGGCGGCGAATACGACATTGCGGGCTTCACCTGCGGCGTTGTGGAGCGCTCGCGCCTGATCGACGGCTCGAAGGTGGCCGTGGGCGACGTGCTGGTGGGCATAGCCTCGACCGGCGTGCACTCGAACGGTTTCAGCCTGGTGCGCAAGATCGTTGCCGACAACGGCCTCGACCTCCGCAAGGTATATCCCGAACTTGACGCCGAGCGTACGCTGGGCGAAGTGCTGCTCACGCCGACGAAGATCTACGTGCGTCCGGTCCTCGACCTCATCGCACGCTGCGACGTACACGGAATAAGCCACATCACTGGAGGCGGTTTCGACGAGAACATACCGCGCATACTCCGCGATGGACAGGGTATCGCCATCGACGAGGGTTCGTGGGAGATACTGCCCGTCTTCGCGTTCCTCGAAAAGTACGGACACATCGCCCACCGCGAGATGTTCAACATCTTCAACATGGGTATCGGCATGGTCATCGCCATGGAGGCTTCGCAGGCCGACGAGGCGGTGTCGCTTCTTGCCGGCCACGGCCTGAAGGCTTCGGTCATCGGCCGCGTGACGGATACCGAGGGGGTTGTGATACGATGAAACGCCTGGCAGTTTTCGCCAGCGGCGAGGGGAGCAATTTCGAGGCGATAGCCGGGGCCTGTGCAGAGGGACGCATTGCGGCCGAGGTGGTCCTGGTCGTCTGCGACCGACCGGCGGCGCGGGTCGTCGCACGGGCTGCGGCACACGGCATCGAAACCTTTGCGTTCGACCCGAAGGGCTATGCCTCGAAGGCCGACTACGAGCGCGAGATCGTGGCCCTGCTTGACAGCCGGCAGGTCGATCTGGTCTGCCTTGCCGGGTACATGCGCCTGCTCTCCGACGTGATGCTCGACAGCTACGAGGGGCGCATCATCAATATCCACCCGTCGCTGCTGCCCGCATTCAAGGGGGCCCATGCCATCGAGCAGGCATTGGAGTACGGGGTGAAGATCTACGGCGTGACGATACACTATGTCGACCGTACGATGGACGGCGGCCGCATCATCTCGCAGCAGGCATTCCCTTACGAGGGGCACGACATGGCCGAACTTGAGGCCATGGTGCATGCCCTCGAACATGAACTGTACATAAATACAATTAACAAACTGATAGCAGAAAGCAGAATATGAGAGCACTGGTAAGCGTAAGCGACAAAGAGGGCGTGGTTGACTTCGCCAAGGCGCTGCGGCGTCTGGGCTGGGAGGTCATAGCCACGGGCGGAACGATGAAACTCCTTCGCGAGAGCGGGGTTGAGGTCATCAACATAAGCGATGTTACGGGATTTCCCGAGATATGCGACGGACGTGTCAAGACGTTGCACCCGAAGGTTCACGGAGGACTTCTGGCCCGTCGCGACGACGCCTCGCACATGAAGGCTCTGGCCGACAACGGCATCGGGCTCATCGACATGGTATGCGTCAATCTTTATCCGTTCCGCCGCACCATCGCCAGGGAGGGTGTGACGATGGCCGAGGCCATAGAGAACATCGATATCGGCGGACCGTCGATGCTGCGCAGCGCCGCCAAGAACTGCAAGGACGTGACGGTGGTGTGCGACCCGGCGGATTACGACCGCATCATTGCCGAGATCGAGGCCGGCGGCAACACTACCGAGAAGACCCGTCTGGAGCTCTCGGCCAAGGCCTATACGCACACGGCCGAGTATGATGCCTGCATTGCCACATATATGCGTGCACAGGCCGGCCTGAACGAGAAACTCTTCATGGATTACGACCTTGTGCAGACGCTCCGCTACGGCGAGAACCCGCACCAGAACGCCAAGTTCTACCGTCAGGCCGAGCCGATGCCCTATTCGCTGGCATTCGCCCGCCAGCTCAACGGCAAGGAGCTTTCGTACAACAACATACAGGACGCCAATGCCGCCCTGAACATCGTCCGCGAGTTTGAGGAGCCCTTCTGCGTGGGCCTCAAGCACATGAATCCCTGCGGTGCGGCTCTGGGCAAGGACATACACGAGGCGTGGACCAAGGCCTACGAGGCCGACAAGGTGAGCATCTTCGGCGGTATCGTTGCCGTTAACCGCGAACTGGACGGGGCAACGGCCGAGGCCATGAAGCCCATATTCCTTGAGATCATCATCGCCCCGTCGTTCTCGCAGGAGGCGCTCGACATACTGACCACGAAGAAGAACCTGCGACTGCTGCAGGTCGACATGAGCCGCCGCGACGTGAAGGCCATGCAGTACGTGAGCGTGAACGGCGGCCTGCTTGCACAGGAACTCGACACCAGCATTGTTACGGTTACGGACGACATGACCGTTACCAAACTGCACCCGACGGAGGCACAGCTCGTCGACCTGAACTTCGCATGGCGTATCGTCAAACATGTGAAGTCGAATGCCATCGTCGTAGTCAAGGACGGCAGCACGCTGGGCGTGGGAGCCGGACAGATGAACCGTGTGGGTTCGGCGGCCATCGCCCTCGAGGAGGCCAGGTCGAAAGGCGCGACAGAGGGTCTGGTGCTCGCTTCCGACGGATTCTTCCCCTTCGACGATACGGTTACGCTGGCAGCCAAGTATGGAATAGCCGCAATCGTGCAGCCGGGCGGCAGCGTCCGTGACGAGGAGTCGATACGCAAGGCCGACGAACTCGGCATAGCAATGGTATTCACGGGTATGCGCCACTTCAAGCACTGATGCGGCGCAACCCTGCAACTGATAACTTGAATCGTTTATGAAAGTACTCGTAATCGGCGGCGGCGGACGTTGCCATGCCATAGTCGACGCCCTGTCGCGCTCGCCGAAAGTTACCGAAATAGTCTGCGCTCCGGGCAATGCCGGCATAGCGCAGCAGGCCCGCTGCGTGGCACTGAAGGATACCGATGTCGAAGGCTTGCTCAAACTGGCTCTGGAGGAGCGTTTCGACCTGACGGTCGTAGGTCCCGAGTCGGCGCTGGCTGCCGGCGTAGTCGATACCTTCAAGGCTCACGGCCTGCGCATCTTCGGCCCGACGAAAGCCGCTGCGCAGATCGAGTCGAGCAAGGAGTTCGCCAAGAACCTGATGGCCGAATACGGCATACCTACGGCCGCCTACCGCACCTTCACCGACTACGGCGAGGCTTCGGCCTATGTGGCCTCGCGCCCGCTGCCGGCCGTGCTCAAGTACGACGGTCTGGCTGCCGGCAAGGGTGTGGTCATAGCCCGCACGGCAGAGGAGGCCGACCATGCGCTGCGCGACATGCTGCTCGACGGCCGCTTCGGTCAGGGCAAGGTGGTGGTCGAGGACTTCCTCGAAGGTCCCGAATTCTCGTTCATGTGTTTCGTTTCGGGCCGCGAGGTGGTGCCGATGGTGCTGTCTCAGGACCACAAACGTGCGTTCGACAACGACGAGGGCCCCAATACGGGCGGCATGGGCGCATATTCGCCGCTGCCATTCATAACGGACGAAGACCGCGAGTATGCTCTCGAGAAGATCATGCGCCCGACGGCCGCAGCGCTGGCCGACAAGGGAACGCCTTTCTGCGGAGTGTTGTACGGCGGCCTGATGAAGACCCCGGCCGGCATCAAGGTCATCGAGTTCAACGCCCGTTTCGGCGATCCCGAGACCGAGGTTGTGCTGCCGCGGCTCAAGAGCGACATATATGACGTCTTCTGTGCCGTTGCCGACGGAAAGGGTGTTACGCTGGAGTGGAGCGACCGCGCCACACTGGGCATAGTGCTCGCTTCGAAGGGGTATCCCGGTTCGTATGAGAAAGGATTTGCCATCGATGGTCTCGATGAAGTGGACGGACGTGTCTACCACATGGGTACGGCCGTGCGTGACGGCCGGTTCGTGACGGCCGGAGGCCGCGTGGCTATCGTGGTGTGCGAGGGTGCGACGGTTGCCGAGGCGCAGGCCAAGGCTCTGGCCGAGGTCGCCCGCATCAAATGCGACAACCTTTTCCACCGCAGCGATATCGGATATCAGGCCGTGGCGTGCGAAAAGTGATAACGATTGTTTGACAATAAAACCATAGACAACGAAATGATTATAAGCGGAAAAGAGCTTGCGGCCTCGCTCAAGGGCGAGATGGCCGCGCAGGTTGCGACGTTCGGCGAGCGTTACGGGCGCGTGCCGCATCTGGCGGTAGTGCTCGTGGGCGAGGATCCGGGCAGCGTCTCCTATGTCAAGGGCAAGGCCAAGGCTTCGGCCGAGGTGGGCATACGCAATACGACCATTCGCCGTCCCGACACCATTACCGAGAGCGAACTGCTCGCACTCATCGCCGAACTCAATGCCGATGATGGCGTGGACGGTATTCTGGTGCAGCTGCCGCTGCCCAAACATATCGACTCGGCCAGGATCATCGCGGCCATCGACTGCTCGAAGGACGTGGACGGTTTCCACCCGTTGAACGTTGCGGCGCTGTGGCAGAAACAGCCCTGCGTACTTCCCTGCACCCCGAAGGGCATAATCAAGATGCTCAAGGCGGCGGGCGTTACCATCTCGGGCAAGCGTGCCGTCGTTATCGGACGCAGCAATATCGTCGGACTGCCCGTTGCCAAGCTGCTGCTCGACGAGAATGCCACGGTAACCATAGCCCACAGCCGTACGGCCGACCTTGCGGCGGTTGCGTCGCAGGCCGAGATACTGGTTGTGGCCATAGGGCGCCCGCGCTTTGTCACGGCCGACATGGTTGCCGACGGCGCCGTGGTGATAGACGTCGGCGTGAACCGCGATCCCGAGAGCGGCAAACTCTGCGGCGATGTCGATTTTGCCGCCGTCGAGGGTAAGGCTTCGGTCATAACCCCCGTGCCGGGAGGCGTGGGGCCGATGACCATCTGCTGCCTGATGGAGAATACCATCGAGTGCTTCCTGCGCAAGATGGAGCGTTAGTTGCATGACTGTCGGGCCCCTCTGCCGGCTTTGCGCAATGCATATTGCGGAAGCCATTTTGAGGCCGGGTGCCGACCTGAACGCACGAACATTTGAACGACAGAGTCGTGGGGCGTACGGCGCCGGTGCGGGTCTGTCGTTTTTTAAGTATTGACACAATATGCAGAAGATTGCAAATCTCAAAGGTTTCACATATGCCGCCATCTCCTCGTCGACGTTCGGTCTTGCGCCTTTCTTCTCGATACGGCTGCTGAACGAGGGATTCTCGCCGTTCGAGGTGCTGTCGTACCGTTGGGGAACGGCCTCGCTCGCACTGCTGGCCTTCGGGCTGCTTACGGCGGTCGGTGCCGCAGGCATAGTGCTTATCGTTGCAGGTGTGACGATCGTGGTGGTCCGCGGCAACCGCAATGGCGGGCGATGAGTTTTGCCGTCACCCGCTTTCCGATAAAACGTGATCCGCTTCGGCGCAACCAGACATTAAAACTTTGGTTTTCTGTTTGTCACTGCGCCTGCCTTTCATTATCTTTGTAGCCGGATTTGCGGCCGGTACAGTGAACTGGCCGCCGTGTAAAACAGATCTGGTATGACAAAAATAAAGAACAGCTGCGTGCTGATAACCGGCGGAGCGTCGGGTATCGGACGCATCATGGGGCGCATGGCCCTTGAGAAGGGGGCCCGCTGCCTGGCCATATGGGACATCAACGGCGAGGCCGTGGAGTCGACCGTAGCCGAGTTTTCGGCTCTGGGCGACGTGAAGGGCTACCGCGTCGACGTCTCGGACAATGACGCCGTGGCCGAAACATATGCGCGCACCCGTCAGGAGTGCGGCTGCGTGGATATTCTGATCAACTGCGCCGGAATAGTCACCGGCAACAAGACCTTCGACCGCCAGTCGGTCGACGATATCATGCGCACGATGAACATCAACTCGATAGCCCCGATGGTGCTGTCGCTGCAGGCCCTGCCCGAGATGATCGCCCGCGATTCGGGCCACATCTGCAACATAGCCTCGGCCGCCGGCATGATATCCAATCCCAGGATGTCGGTCTACGTGGCCAGCAAATGGGCGGTCATAGGCTGGTCGGATTCGGTCCGCATAGAGCTGGCGCAGGCGCACAGCCATGTGCGCATAACCACCGTGGCCCCGTACTATATCAATACGGGCATGTTCGAGGGTGTGCATTCGCGCATCTTCCCGATTCTCGACCCCGAACGCACGTCGCGCAAGATACTTCGCGCCATCGAGCGCAACCGCGATTTCCGCGGCATACCTCTCAGCTTCCATCTGATACGCTTCTGCCAGGGAATACTGCCCGTGTCGTGGTTCGACTTCATCTTCGGCCGCTGTTTCGGCATATTCTCGGCCATGGACAACTTCACGGGCCGCAAGCCCAAAAAACAGTAGGCCATGAAGGTCGAAAATACACCCAGGGAACGCATCGCGGCCATCGTCGCCGGTCAGAAGGAGTATTTCCGTTCGGGCGTGACGCTCGACATCGCGTTCCGGCGCCGCATGCTGCAGCGCCTGTCCGAGGCTCTCGTAAAATGGGAGAAACCTCTTTGCGACGCCCTTTACGAGGACCTGCACAAATCGTACGAGGAGGCATACATGACCGAACTGAGCATCGTTGCAGGCGAGGTTCGCAACCATCTGCGCCATCTGCGCTCGTGGAGCCGTACCGTGTGCCGCCCGACGCCGCTCAAGATGTTCCCGTCGCGCAGCCGCATCGTCAGCGAGCCGTTGGGTACGGCCCTGATCGTCTCGCCGTGGAACTATCCCGTGCAGCTGCTCCTGAACCCGCTTGTCGGCGCCATATCGGCCGGCTGTACGGCCGTGCTCAAGCCGTCGCCCTATGTCCCGCACGTGTCGCTGACGCTGGAGCGCATGATAGCCGACACGTTCGACGAGCACTATGTGGCCGTCGTGCAGGGCAACCGCGATGTCAACACCGTCCTGTTGGCCGAACGCTACGACATCATATTCTTTACGGGCAGCCCGTCGCTCGGACGCATCGTCATGCGCGCGGCGGCCGAGAACCTTACGCCCGTCGTGCTCGAGCTTGGCGGCAAGAGCCCCTGTATCGTCGACCGCGATGCCGATATCGAGGTGGCCGCGCGGCGCATAGTGTGGGGCAAGACGCTCAATGCGGGCCAGACATGCATTGCGCCCGACTACCTGTTGCTGCACCATGCGGTCAAGGAGCGTTTCGTAAAGGCATTTGTCCGCGAGCTGCGCCGCATGCACGGCGACGACGTCAGCCGCAGCCGTCACTTCGTGCGCATCGTGAGCGAGCGGGCCTACGACCGTCTGGTCGCCTACCTGGGCGACGGGGACGTCATTGCCGGGGGCGGTCATCGCCGCGAGGAGCGCTACATCGAGCCGACACTGCTCGACAACGTTGCGGACGACGCTCCCGTAATGACCGACGAGATATTCGGCCCGATATTCCCGATACGCTGCTTCGATGATGTGGACGAGGCCATATCGTATGTAAACCGCCGCGAGAAACCGCTGGCACTCTACTATTTCGGCGATACCCGCACGGGCCGCCATGTCGTTGAACGCACCTCGTCGGGCGGCGCCTGCATCAACGATACCATCATGCATATCGTCAACGAGAACATACCCTTCGGCGGCGTCGGACATTCGGGTATGGGACGCTATCACGGCCGAGAGAGTTTCGATGCCTTCTCGCACCGCCGTTCGGTGGTCATAACGCCCACATGGCCCGACCTGCCGTTCCGTTACATGCCCTACCGTTTCTTCAAGCTGGTGAAGAAGATTCTTTGACACGATGTACCGCAAATGAAACGGCGTGCAGGATAACCCTGCACGCCGCTTCATTTACGGCCTGTCTCCTATCTCCACAGGTCGGGACGGTTGGTGATGATGCCGTCATAGGGCTTGCCGGCGATGCCTTCGGGCCCCTCGACCGTCCATACCTTCACCTCGCGGCCGCTGCGGTGCAGCTGTTCGGGCAGTGACCGCGGGACGGCCCTGTAATAGAAGTTGAACGAGCTTACGTACCGGTACTTTTCGAGATCGAAACGGGAGAACCCGCCGTCGAAGATGACGGGCAGGCCCGCGAGTTTGAAGACCACGAGCTTTTCGAGGCGTATCGTGGGGTCGAGCTCGTGCATGCGCTCCAGCACCGTATCGTTGAACGACTGCACGGCGACTCTTTCGGTCGCCCCGTAGCGCCTTATCAGTTCGAGGACCTTGGCCTCGATGCCTTCATACTCGCCTTTGCGGCGCTTGATCTCGATGAGCAGCCCGGCGCGGTCGCCGACGCATTCGAAGACCTCGGCAAGCGTCGGCAGGCGCATTTCGGTCGCCTTCCCGTCGACGGTTACGTGCAGGCGGCGTATCCGGTCGAGAGTCATTTCGTCTATTCGTCCCTCGCCGTCGGTGGTACGGTCGACGGTGGCGTCGTGGCATACGACCACCTCGCCGTCGGCCGTGAGGTGCACGTCCACCTCGATGGCGTCGGCTCCGGCAGCCAGGCCCCGTTCGATGCATTCGATCGTATTCTCGGCCCCGAGGCCGGCGCCGCCACGGTGGGCGACGATACGGTATTTGCTCTTCTCCATATCGGTTGTGGCCGCAGGCGTGTTGCGGAAGAGCGAGATGGCCGTGTAGGCCGCCACCGCCGCAACAGCCGCCGCAAGGCAGACGGCCGTTTTTTTCATCGTTATGTTCATAAACAGTGCAAAGTTATCAAAAAACGCGTGCACACTACAGCTTTACGCCGAACATGTGACGGAAGAGTATGCGTACAACGCGGTCGTACCAGCCGAAGCAGTCCCGGGCGTCGACCGAGGCGTTGATGGCCTCGACGGCGAAACGGTCGACCGCCTGTTCGTGCAGCAGCGCCCACATCAGGAAGTTGCCGAACTTGTGGGTGAAGAGGTCCGAGAGGCCCTCGCCGCTGGGGTTGTAGTTGAGTATCTCCTCGCGGTACTTCGACACTCCGGGGAACGGCAGCCCGACGATCTCCTTCTTGATGAAGGCGTCGACCTGTGTGGGGAAGTAGTTCTTGGCCGTGCCGAGGAGGTTTCCGATGGCCTGTACGGTGTCGCGCTGGTAGATGCCGCCGCGCGTGAGGCCGACGGCGTCCAGACGGTCGATCTTCTCCTGCGTGTCGAGCCGCTGCATGATGTAGAGCAGCAGGTCGAGGGCCGTGCGTATGTATCCGAAGTCGGTTATGAGCTCCGAGATGTTCTCGATGAGGTGGAAGAGCAGCTCCCTGTCGCCGTCGGCCAGCGCCTCGTCGATGAGGCGGTAGAAGACCGGCACGCAGCGTTCGTCGCCGGCGCGGGGCTTGCCGTCGCCCGTATGGGTGCAGTAGACCACGCAGTACCAGTTCATGACGTTGCGCTTGTAGAGTCCCGTGGTGTTGGCCCTGCGGCTGTTGCGCCCGCGGAAGAGACCGCGGCACCTGCGGGTCCACTCCTCGCTCTCACGCCCGTAGATGTCGATGAGCTCTGCGTTCTCCTCGGGCGAGTAGACCGCAACCTGGTAGAGTACGTAGAGCAGCGACATCTGCGAGTAGTCGAAATATTCGGTTGCGCGGTATTCGTCCGAGAAGACCTTCAGCACGACCGGCCGTATGTTCTCCCAGCGGCTCGTGCCCATCACCACGAGTATGCGTTCGAGTATGAAGTAGCTGAAACTGTCGCCCAGGCGGTAGGCCGCCATTATGGCCGGGTGGAGACGGGCGAAGGCCTCGGTGCGCTGCTGCAGGAGCCCGTCGGTGTCGCCGTTGCGGTAGCGGTTGTAGTGGTCGATGAAGGTCATCGCCTCGCTTACGGTGCGGCGGCTCCATTCACCCTCGCCGGCGCTGTACGGCACCACGTCGCCGTCCCAGAAAGTCTGGTATTCGACGGCGTTGTTCACGTAGTCGGACTGGAAGGTTATCTGCTTGCGCAGAATGAACTGGAAGAATGGCATCAGTATGCGTACGAGCGAGAACCCTCCGGTTATGTAGCTGAATATCGACCGTATCTCGCCCAGCAGCACGCCGACTCTCTCGCGCGATTCGGGCTTGCCCGAGAGCAGCGAGTCGATTATCAGCAGGGTGGTGATGCGCGTGGCCGTTTCGAGGAAGACGACCGAGCGGCGGCGGAAGCGCCCGACGAAGAGCGTGCGGCGCAGCGGCGTGGTCTTGATTATCGAGTACATCTCATGGACGATGCGCTCCGAAAGGTTCTCGCGCAGGGGCGCATACTCCAGCGTGCGGCGTTTGTTCGAGAGGTAGTAGGCGTAGAGGCAGGCATCGTTGCCGACCTCGTTTATCGGGTCGGTCATCAGCCTCCACAGCAGCTCGAACGGGTCGCGCGTGTAGAGCCCCTCGTTGAAGTAGTCGGTCAGGAACAGCCCGTTGAGAGTGCTGACCGATGCCAGCTTGCGCAGGCGTATGACCGGAAGCAGGGCGCGGTGCAGCTCCTTGTGGCGGGCGATGACGGCATCGTCGGCGCGGTTGCTCTCGATCTTGCGGGTCACGGCGTTGAACTCGGCAGTCAGGGCCTCGCCCCCGGGCACCTGCTCCGACAGCAGGCGGCCGACGGTCTCGAAGATCTCCTCCTCGTAGTTCTCGCGTATGAGCACGTTGAGGGCCTCGTTCACCAGCAGCATGGCCTCGTAGTCGTCGCTGAAGTCACGGGCGAGGGTGATGATCGTTGCCGGGCTGCCCGCGTGCAGGCAATCCATTATCAGGGCGTTGCGCATGGCCCCCATGAAGACCACGTTGGCCTGCGCGCCGTGCAGCTCGTCGACAAACCGCTGCGGCGGTATCGGCGCCCCTCCCGCGGCGGCCCGCTCGCGCCCGACGAACGACAGGGCCATGACGTATTCGAGGAAACGTTCGTAGATGAACTGTATCTGCCCGCTGCCGTCGCCGTCGACCGACTCGACGAAACGCAGCACGGGACGCTCGGGTTTGTTGAGCAGCTCGCCGTAGGCTATGGTAATGCCGTCGTTCTTGTATATGGCGTTGGCCATCTCGTGCAGCGGAGAGGTGCTGTCACCGCAGGCGATGCGCAGCGCACGCGACGATATGCTGTCGACCGGCATGCCGTGTTCATAGCTGTCGAGTATGTAGGCGGCCAGCATCTCGATGATGCGGCGCTGCATGTTGCCGGCATACGAGCGCGATATGTCGTCGAGCATCTTGCCGAAGAGCGCTATGGAGGCATAGGGCCGTGTCTGCTGCGGCAGTTCGCGCCCGAGGTAGTTGGTGCAGGCGATCTTCAGCACCAGCGGGTCCTTCAACCGTATCTTCGAGGTCCCGGCAAGCGCCTCGAAGGGTGTCTCCATCTGGTACAGCCTGCGGTAGATGGCGTAGGCCTGTTCCAGCTCCGCGTCGTTGAAGCCGCGGACGGCCGTGGCCTCGTCATCGTTGCCGCTGCTGCGGAAAAGCAGGCCGGCATCGCGTGCGGCGCAGCGGTGGAAGAGGTTTTTCCACGTGTAGCTGCGGCAGGTGAAGAGAACCTTGAAGCGCGGGTAGTCGCCGCCGGCGAATATCGAGCGTATGGCCTCGTAGAGGGCGAGCGGCCCCTGCTCGTCGGGCGAATCCTTGTAGACGAGGCACTCGTTGACGGCGTCGAAGAAGACATGCACGAAGCGTCCGCTCTCCTCGGCGCGTGCGTGGATACTATCCATGAGCTTGCGTATCTCCTTGCGGCGGTTGAATGCGAAGATCTCCTTCATGCGGTCGTCGAGCGTTACGGACGCGAAGTCCGAGCTGCCGAATATCAGCACGGCCTCGCCTTGCTCCATCAGTCTCTCGGTCCAGTAGCACAGTTGGTTGGTCTTGCCCTGGCCGGCTTCGCCGAGCAGCGGGAAGAGGGTGCGGTCGCTCGCATGGAACTCGTCGAGCATGGCCGTGAGGTGCCGGCGGTCGACGAAGAGTTCGCGGTTGTACTTCTTCTCGCGGTAGACGCGGCCGAGGAAACGCGACGACTCGGCCGCCATCATCTCGCGCATCTGGTCCCAGTTCAGTTCCTTGGCTATGTCGAAGGCCGGGGAGGTGCGCTGCATGAGCCGGTCGAACGGTTCGTTCCAGCAGTCGTCGATGAAGGTCACGGCATTCTCGTTCGAGGAGATGTACGACACGGACTCCTCCTTGAGCGACTGGAAGACGTAGACATACCCCTTGTCGTTGGCGAATACCAGCGGGAAGAGATCCTCGCGTCCGCTGCCGTCGGGCAGGGATATGTAGTAGTGGTTCTTTTCGAGCGGTTCTCCGGCGGGTTCGGCGGCGCTCTCGGCCGCCCCGCGGTGGAGGCGGACGACGGGCTGTCCATTCTCCTCGCCGCACGAGAAGAACCCGAGGCCGTGAAGCGGGCGCATCGCTTCGAGCATCAGCAGTATGCGCGGCTCGAGCGTGTAGACCACGCCGCGGTATATGTCTTCGGAGAGGGTGGTGCTGTGCCCCTTGTATTCGTTGCGTATCTGCACGACGCTCGGCTCGCGCCGGTCACCCAGAAGCACGTTGCCGCGCCGCCGCACGATGTGACGGGCCAGCGACTCGGCCAGCGGGTCGCCGGGGATCTCGGCCTCGGCCGTGCGCACCAGCGGGGTGAAGATGTCGTTGACCCAGTCGCCGAACGACAGCGGGCGCTTGGTGTCGATTTTGGTGACGATGCGGTTCAGGGCGCGGTCGGCCTGTGCCATGTCGGCCTCGTGCCGCTGGAGCCGCACGAAGAGCAGGCACGAGAGGTACTGCACCGATATCTCCAGAAAGTCGAGCGTGTGGTTCATCGCCCGGCCGTAGTTGCCGGCCGAGATCTGCTCGGCGGCCCGCGATATGGGGAATGCGAGCGTGAAGGGCAGTTGTGCGATGCTGTCTGCAACGAGGCTGTCGTACGCCGTCCGCTCCTGGTCGGTGTAGTCGCGCAGGAATGTACAGGGTTTCATCTCTACGGGGTTTTTTGTGTCTGTTTTACAAATATATGCAAAAATGTGCCTGAAACTTCCGTATTTCGGCAAAAACAGATAACTTTATGCTTCGAAACAACCAAAACGGCGATATACAATGCGTTACACAGGCTTTCTATGCGGCGGCTTCACTCTGGCCGGAAATGCACCCGCCCCCTCTGATGTCGACGGGGCTTGGCGCAGGATCGAGAAGAACAAAGGCGAGATCGAGGAGTTCGAGAGTTTCTATTATCCCGATTTCGTCGCATTCAACTACGGCGACGGCCGCCGCGGCATGGCACGCTACTCGCTCGATGTCGGCCGCGACGTCAGGGTGTGCGCCTTCGGCCGTGAATACGGGGTGACGGTCAGGTCGGTGTCGCTCTTCGTGGCCCCGTACAGGCTGATGCTGTTTGCCGTGCATGTCGAGCAGAGCTCAGACGATGCCAACGACTTCACGGCCGTCATGTCCGTGCTGCGTAATATCGGCGAATACGACCCCGTGGCTGTCGGCGGGTTTATAGATGCGGCCCTTGCCCCCGTCGCCCGCCTGTATGACGCCATGGCCGGACAGCGGGCCGGCGCTGCCGGTTACAGGCCGCTGGTCGAGAACGGCAACAAGCTGAAGATATTCCAGATCGTCGAGCTCGACGATCCGGAGTGGCAGGCAGCCGATACGGACCGTCTGCTCTTCGAGACGGCCATGCTCATGCGTGTGGGTTCGTCGGCCGTGTCGTCGTCACCCGAATATTTCGGGCGCATCATGGAGAACAACCGCATCTCGATCTACAACAACTGGAAGGCCCTCGCGCTATTCGACACCTTCACCATGCTCGGGCACGATGTCCCCGACTGGCTGCGGCAGAACTGGATCGACAACTATTTCAACATGATATATGTGAGCCTGCTCTTCAACAAGCTCTACCTCTTCCGCCTGAACATACTGTTCCGCAAGCGCCTGCGCAAGATCGACCGTCTCGAACGCGAGTTCGACGAGTTCGAGCGTACGTGCCGCTTCGCCAAAATATCATACAACTTCATGCCCCTGGAGATATGCGACGGCATAAACCGCGGTCTCGACATCGACTCCGAGGAGGAGCGTCTCTACCAGATGATCGAGCGCGAGAACGACCGCGCCGAGAAGCGCAGCGACCAGCACATGAACAGCCTGCTCTTCTTCCTGACCTGCCTGGCGAGCCTCTCGGCTGTGTGGGATGCGAGCTGTCTTCTCAACGAGATGTATCCGTTCGATTCGTACGTCGGCTCCAGCCTGTTCGGTTTCCGCATGGTGGCCTACCTTCTGATACTCCTGATCGCCACGGCCATACTCATCAGCCGCATGCTGGGGCGCAAAAGGTAGAAATCCGGGGTGTCCGTATCGTCGTTTGCGGGAAAATGGTTACCTTTGCGCCGCAAACAAAGCAAGTTCTTATCGGTTAGCGTCCGCTGCCGGCCCCGCCTCGGGCGGAATCGTTCATCGTCACAAGCGCTCCGTCGGGCTTACCTTGTTTCGGCATGTAGCCGCCCGAGTAGAGGCACGCCTGCGCGTGCCGGCCGAAGAAGGCGGGGTGCCGCGATTTTTAACGATGAAACGAACAGACTACAATGACATTCAACGAACTGAACATCGCCGAGCCCGTGCTGAGGGCCTTGGGCGAGAAGGGCTATGAGACGCCCACACCAATACAGGAGCAGGCCATACCGGTGCTTATGGCCGGCCGCGACATCTTCGGAATAGCCCGTACGGGTACGGGCAAGACTGCGGCCTTCGCCATTCCCATAATCTTGAAACTCATGGAGGAGCGCGCCCGCGAAGCCGAGAATGCCGCACGTGCGGAAGCCGAAGGGGCGGTCCAGACGCAACCCGCTCCCGAAGAAGAAAAACCTGCCCGTGAGGGTGACGCTGCGGCCGAACAGGCAGATGCCGCAGCCGGAACTGACACTGCCGCCGGAACTGATGCTGCTGCCGTGACTGATGCCGCAGCCGGAACGGCCCTGCCCCGTTCGCACAGCCGCCGTCGCGGTCGCCGCCACGGCAAACCCGCACGCCAGAGGGTTATCCGCGCACTGGTGCTGACGCCCACACGCGAACTTGCTCTGCAGATAAGCGACTGCTTCACCGATTACTCGAAATATACCGACCTGAAGCATACGGCCGTATTCGGCGGTGTGAAACAGCGCTCGCAGGTCGAGAAACTGCGCTCGGGTGTCGATATCCTGATCGCCACGCCGGGCCGTCTGCTCGACCTTATGGGGCAGGGTTTTGTCAAGCTCGATTCGCTTGCCTTCCTCGTCCTGGACGAGGCCGACCGCATGCTCGACATGGGATTCATAGCCGACATACGCCGTCTGGTGTCACGTCTGCCGCGCCGCCGCCAAACCATGCTCTTTTCGGCGACTATGCCCGATGTCATCGTGTCGCTGTCGCGTTCGATGCTACACGATCCCGAACGCATAGAGGTGACGCCGCAGGCCTCGACCGTCGAGGAGGTGCAGCAGCGCGTCTATTTCGTCGAGAATGCCGACAAGAAGGAGCTGCTGGTTTCGCTGTTGCGCGAGCGGCCCGACGATTCGGTGTTGGTCTTCGCACGCACGAAGCACGGGGCCGACAGTATCTCGAAGTCGCTGCGGCGTGCAGGCATTCGCAACGATGCGATCCACGGCGACAAGTCGCAGGGAGAGCGTCAGCGTGCCCTCGACGAATTCAAGACCGGCAAGGTGAAGGTGCTTGTCGCCACCGACATAGCCGCACGCGGCATCGACATTCAGGAGTTGCAGGTGGTGATCAACTACGACATACCCGACGTTCCCGAGACATACGTCCACCGCATTGGCCGTACGGGGCGTGCCGGACACGGAGGTACGGCCTTGACGTTCTGTACATTCGACGAGCACATGATCGTCAACGAAATACAGCGGCTTACGGGCCGGCGCATCGAGTCGGTACTCTACGATTCGTATTACGACTGATCGGA
The DNA here is from genome assembly GCA_019113665.1 of Candidatus Alistipes excrementipullorum. Lineage (GTDB taxonomy): Bacteria > Bacteroidota > Bacteroidia > Bacteroidales > Rikenellaceae > Alistipes > Alistipes excrementipullorum. Next base: position 10,234 of record DXGW01000112.1, on the reverse strand, counting down.
CGATATGGAATGAAAATGCCGGCAGCTCTCGCTGCCGGCATTTTTTTGCTAACGTATGATGAGGTCGTCGAGCCGCACCTTGGGGACGTAGTGGCGCCCGTCGCGGCGGTAGTATGCATGGCTTTCGCCGGCGGCGATGTCGACGGTCTCGATATTTTCGATGCTGCGGCCTATGGCCACGACCATCAGCGGCTCACATGGCAGTGCGAGCGACAGTTTCAGCGCCTCGCGGTCGAACGCCCGTATGCAGAGACCGTTGAGACCGATTTCGACTGCCTGCAGCAGCATGCTCTGCGCCGAGATGCCAAGGTCGATGTAGAGGTCGTCATCGGGTTCGGCCGCCGTGCATATGACGATGAAGGCGTTGGGCTCGGTGCCCGGAAGCGGCAGGTGCAGTTCGGGCAGTGCTCCGCCCATGCGTATGTGGGGCAGGACCTTCGCCGCCTCGTCGGCAAGGACCGGACGGAAACGCAGCGCCTGGCGGTTGCGGGCCGAAGCCACCGATGTGTTTACGCCGATGATGCGTCGCAGCTGATCGTCGCGCACCTTGAACGAGGCGTCGTAGCCGCGGCAGCTGCGGTTCCTGTGCAGCAGCCGTGCCAGCGTGTTCGACGGCCGGGGCCGCTTGTCGGAGTCGCCGCGCGAAAAGTACTCCTCCATCTTTCGTCCGAGATAGTTGTCTGCCATGGGTCGTATCGTGATTGTTACGCAAAGGTAGCCAAAATTCGCGCAAAAAGGCGGCCGCACATCTTTTTTCGCGGCGGGGCCCGCTGCGGCTTTATGGTTTGCTGCGGCCGGGACTACGCTTTTTCACCGTTGCCGGCTTGAGCGGAGGCTGCGGGGTTGCCGCCGTCGCTGTTCGTGGTATCTACGCTGTCGATCACCGTACGCCATGCGATGCCGTTGACCTCGGTGATGTCGTTGCGCGGGCTCTCGACCATGCTGCTGATGATCATGTCGCGCGAATCGGCATTCTGGAACGGGTAGAGCCCGAAGGCGGGCAGCACCGTGACGAAGTGCTCCATGATCTCGGACTGGATCGACTCGTAACCCGCCCAGTCGGTGGTGGCAGTGAAACAGTAGATCTGAAGCGGCAACCCGTTCTCGGTCGGAGCGAGGGTCCGCACCATCGTGAGCATGCCGTGGTGTATGGAGGGGTGGTGCGTGAGGTAGAGATACATGTATGCCCGCAGCAGGCCCGCGTTGGTGTCGATCGTGCCGTCGGGCAGCCCGTCGGGATTGGCGGTGTTGGCGGTGCGGCCCTCGGCGGCCTGCCGCTGCTTGGCCGTGATGTAGCCGGCAAGAAGCGGATCGAAGGACTTCATGCGTTCCAGGAAGTCGGGCGTGCATGGGCGTATGCCGTCGAGCTTGAGCACGTACTCGCGCATGATGCGCCTCCCGCCCGACTCCTCCATGGTGCGCCAGTTGATGAACGACCCCGATACCAGCGAGTAGGGCGGTATGGTTACGGTCGTGTTGTCGAAATTGAGCACCTTGACTATGTCGAGCGAGATGTCCGTGACCGTGCCGTTGATGTTGTTCTGCGGCATCTCGATCCAGTCGCCAAGGCGTAGCATGTCGTCCTCGGAGATCATCACGCCCGCCACGAACCCGAGTATCGTATCCTTGAATACCAGCATCAGCACCGCCGCAAAGGCCCCGAGTCCGGTGATGAGGTTCGACGGCGACTTGCCTATGACGATCGATCCGATGATTATCAGCGTGATGCAGGTGAATATGACCTGGAATATCTGTATGAAGCCCTTGAGCGGGCGGTTCTTCCACTCTTCGCGTTCGCCGAGGGCGTCGCCCGCGGTGCGGAATATGGCGTTTATGGAGAAGAGCAGCGCCAGGAAGAAACATATCCATGCCAGACGGTCGCAGATGATGAACCAGTGCGTTCGGCGGTCGAAGGCGAACGGGAGCAGCGCCACTACCGTGAGCGGCGGAATGACCGATGTCAGCTTGCGGAAGACGCCGTAGCGTAGCATCGACCCGATAACCCCGATCTTTTTGCGCCTGAGTATGCGCCGCGCGATCTGCGCCAGAATGAAATGGACGACCATGGCCGTGACGATCCCTACTGCCACGATGAGGACGATGAAGATGATTTCGTCCATCTTGTCGAGGCTGTCCCGCGGAATGCCCGCCCATGAGAGGAAATCCTTGATTGCCGCGAGCAGCTTGAGTGCGAATTCTGTTTTGTTCATGTCGGTATGCGGTTGCGGTGCGCGGCCGCCGGCGGAAGGCCGCGCACGTGCGAAACCGGAACAAATAACATGCCCGAAGCCTTGCGGCGGGAGTACATGCCTCATATGCGCCGCAAGGGAACCATTAATGTAGCCGCCGTTGTTGTTTTATGTAAATCAGACTGTTGCGCGGCGGCAAAATTCTCTTTTTAAATATTTGTATCTGTTTTTTATGATTTTTTCATGCAATATTCCGGCATTTCCGCATTTAATATTACGAAAGCTTTCAGAAAAGAATTGGTTGAATTTAAAAAGGAAATTTGAGAGATGAAACGTATCTTTTTGAAGAGTTGGATTGCAGCCGTGCTTTTTGCCGGCGCATGCTGTGTGATGACGGCTTGCAACGATGACGATAACAACGGCGGACAGAACCCCCCGGTTGATCCCGATACTGCAGTTGTGATTGGCGACTATGCCGGAACCATGAATTCGGTTGACGCCGCTCCGCTTGAAGGCGGTGAGGAGCCTGCCGGAACAGCTGTCGAGGCTTCCGTTACCGATGCTGCCGTAAGTTTTGCAGACCTTCCGGTCCGCGACCTGATCGTACGTATTCTCGGTGACCTCGGACTGCCTTCCGATGACGAGACGGTCGACGGTATTATTGCCGGTCTCGGCAAGATCGCTTACGAGATTCCGTACACTGCAACCGCTGCCGAGGACAAGAGCACAGTCAACATGACGCTCTCGCCTGCCGAACTTGCCTTTACGCTCGCTGTTGAAGGCGGTGAAACCACGGCCGACGGTTCGGAGGAGCCTGCCGGTATGGAGATTGTCGTTACGGTCGAGTCTGACGCCGACGCCGTATTTACCGTAGAGTCGAAGAATCTGGTGTTCGACCTCTCCGTGGCCGGTGTCAAGTGTGCCGGTGCCGAACTGGAAGGTTTCGAACCCTTTACACTGCATTTCGATCTCACACAAAAATAGGACTGAATTTATTGAGGCGGACAAGCCCGCAGACCCACGGTCTGCGGGCTGTTCGTTTCTTGCCGGAGGTTTGCGTGCGCATGTCACAACCGATTGCCCCTGGCGGACGGTAATTTTGACGTGTGTGGAATTGTGCCGTTGTGAAAAAACGCTATATTTGTCTCTGTCGGTTAATAGGTTCGGGAAAAGTTTTTAGGGATCCCGCCACGATTTTTTTGCCTGTTTAACTCTAATTGGATATCTTATGAGAAAATTCTGCATTTTGGCGGTCCTGTGCCTTGCCGTGACGGCATCGGGTTGCAAGAAAGAAGGCAATGAGCAGCCTTGTCCGGGTCCTGAAGTCAGCTATGTGGCCAATGCGGCAGAAGGCGAATATTATGCCCGGAAATTCAGCAAGGGAGATGAATACTGCTATTGTGTCAGAGTGACGGCAGTAGGGTACGATGCATGGGGCCTTGTCGATGCATGGAATGAGAATCTCTCCATGCTCCTTTATTCGGCCGAATCCTGTTCTGGTAAGGGCGACATAAAAATCCCGGCCGGAACTTACCGGATCGGAGTGGCCGGGGAAACCGAAGCCGGTACGGTTTCGCGTGACGAGTCTTATTTCCGAACGGTTGAAAGCGACGGAGACAATAGCACCTCTTATTATTTTGAAGAAGAGCCGGCCCGTGATGTCGCGGGACCGCTGACGGACGATCATGTGAAGCGTAAGATGCGGGGTGCTCCCTTTGGCGGGAACACCCCGCTTCCGTTTGGAGCGTCTGGAATGTTTTGCCGGACGATCCGGCATTCTGCGGAGGGCTGCCTGCCTTTCCGCACGGCGGTCCGTGTTTTGCCCCGTGCGGGTCTGCCCGACGGTACGCGGCGGCGATGGCGTATGCCGCGACGGCCTGTCGGCGATGGGGCGGCACACGCTGCGATATTTTTTGCTACCTTTGTCGGAAAATGAAAAACCACGTAAGATGAAGATAGCAGTCATAGGCGGCGGAAACATGGGCGGGTCCATAGCCCGCGGAGCCGTGAAGAGAGGTGCGGTCGAGGCCCGGAACGTGACGGTGTCGGATCCTTCCGACAAGGTCCTCGGCGATATGGCGGCGTTCGACCCGCAGATAGTGTTGACAAAGGATAATGCGGCCGCCGTGGCCGGTGCCGACATCGTGTTCGTCGCCGTGAAGCCGTGGCTCGTGGAGACGGTGATGGGACAGATACGCGATGCCCTCGACTACAGCCGCCAGAAGGTGGTGTCGATAGCCGCCGGCGTAACGTTCGAGATGCTTGCCGGCTACCTGCGCAAGGCATCGGGCGAGGAGCCGGTGCTGTTCAGGGTCATTCCCAATACGGCCATATCGTTGGGCCTCAGTGTGACGTTCGTTGCGGAACGCGGTGCCTCGCAGGAGGATTCCGAAATGCTGCGGGCCCTTCTGTCGCGTCTGGGCGAGGTGCTGTTCGTGTCCGAGGAGATGATGGTGTCGGGTACGGCCCTTGCATCGTGCGGCATAGCCTATGCGCTGAAATATATCGATGCGGCGATGCGTGGCGGCGAGGAGCTGGGCTTCTCCGAACGGGAGTCGCTGCAGGTGGTCATGCAGACCATGCGCGGGGCTCTGTCGCTGCTCGAAACCAACGGCACGCTGCCGCAGCAGGAGATCGACAAGGTGACGACCCCGGGCGGAATTACGCTCAAGGGACTGGCCGCCATGAAGGAGGCCGGTTTCGACGAGGCCGTGACGGCCGGGCTCAAGGCCGGCAGGTAACTGGTGCAGTTTGTAATAAAGTGAATGCAATATGTCGGGTGAATACGGATATGCAAGGGTGGTCGTCAAGGTCGGCAGCAATGTGCTGACGCGTGCCGACGGCACGCTCGACACCACGCGCATGTCGGCGCTGGTCGACCAGGTCGCCGCCCTGCGCCGTGCGGGCGTGGAGGTGATAATGGTCTCGTCGGGTGCCGTGGCCTCGGGCCGCAGCGAGATGCGCGGCGCGGTGCACAGGCTCGATCCGGTGTCGGCACGCCAGCTCTTCTCGGCCGTGGGGCAGGTGAAGCTGATAAACCGTTACTACAATCTCTTCCGCGAGCACGGTATCGTCTGCGGACAGGTGCTGACGGCCAAGGAGAACCTCTCGACGCGTCGCCACTATCTCAACCAGCGCAACTGCATGCATGTCATGCTTGCGAACGGGGTGATACCCATCGTCAACGAGAACGATACGATCTCGGTTACGGAGCTCATGTTCACCGACAACGACGAACTGTCGGGTCTGGTGTCGACGATGATGGACGCCGAGGCTCTGGTCATACTGAGCAATATCGACGGCATATTCGACGGCGATCCGGCCGACCCGTCGAGCAGCGTCATACGTGAAATAGCCCCGGGGCGCGACGATCTGGCACAGTATGTCCGTGCCGGCAAGTCGGAGTTCGGCCGCGGGGGCATGCTCACCAAGTGCCGCATAGCCCGCAAGGTGGCGGACGAGGGCGTCGAGGTGGTCATCGCCAACGGCAAACGCGACAACATACTGCTCGACGTGCTTGGCGGCGGCGATGTCGTCTGCACGCGCTTTTTGCCGTCGTCGCGTCCGGTTTCGGGAGTGAAGCGGTGGATCGCCCACTCCGAAGGCTTCACCAAGGGCGAGGTGCATGTCAATGCCGGGGCGTGCGAGGCGTTGCAGTCGTCGCGTGCCGTGAGCCTGCTGCCGGTGGGGGTGAGCCGTATCGAGGGTGAGTTCGAGAAGGACGACATCGTGCGCATAGTCTCGCCCGACGGCGTGGCGATAGGCGTGGGGCGTGTGGCCGTCGACAGCGGCGAGGCGCGTGCGCTGGTCGGCAGGCGGGGTGCCAAGGCCCTGATACATTACGATTATCTCTATCTTGATTGAATGCCTGCGGGCATAATACCGTATGATTGCCATGAATCTTAAACCGTTGTTCGAACGGAGCCGTGCGGCGAGCCTGCGGCTCAACATGCTCGGCGAGGAGCGTGTGAACGAGGTGCTGCTCCATGTGGCGGCGCAGACCGAAGCCCGGGCGGAGCGCATACTGGCCGCCAATGCCGAGGACCTCGCGCGCATGGAGCGCAGCAACCCTATGTACGACCGTCTGATGCTTACGCACGGGCGTATTGCGGCCATTGCGGCCGACATGCGCAACGTGGCGACGCTGCCGTCGCCGCTGGGTCACGTCCTCGACCGGACGGTGCGCCCGAACGGCATGCGCATTACCAGGGTCAGCGTCCCGTTCGGCGTCATAGGCGTGATATACGAGGCGCGGCCGAATGTGGGGTTCGATGTCTTCTCGCTGTGCTTCAAGTCGGGCAATGCCTGCCTGCTCAAGGGCGGCAGCGACGCCTGCTGCTCGAATGCCGCGATCGTCGGCGTGATACGCGAGGCGCTGGAACAGTGCGGCGAGAACCCCGATGCCGTGATACAGCTCCCGCCCGACCGTGAGGCTACGGCCGGACTGCTGGCTGCGGCCGGTGATGTCGACCTGATTATCCCGCGCGGCAGCAAGGGCCTCATAGAGTATGTCCGTGACCATGCGCGCGTGCCGGTCATAGAGACCGGTGCGGGAATATGCCATACCTATTTCGATGTGGCGGGCGATGTGGCCAAGGGGGCGGCCATAATCAACAACGCCAAGACACGGCGCGTGAGCGTATGCAACGCCCTCGATACACTTGTAATACACAGCGGGAGACTCTCCGACCTGCCGTCGCTGTGCGCCCCGCTTGCTGCCAGCCGGGTGTTGATATATGCCGATGCGAGGGCCTTTGCCGCACTCGACGGACACTATCCTGCGGAGTTGCTCGCCCCGGCCTCCGACGGGAGCTTCGGCACCGAGTTCCTCGACTACAAGATGTCGGTCAGGACGGTCGATTCCATAGGCGAGGCTATGGAGCATGTCGCCCGTTATTCGTCGAAACACAGCGAGGCCATCGTCACCGAGGACCCCGAGGCCGCGAACCTCTACATGAAGAGCGTAGATGCGGCATGCGTATATGTCAATGTCTCGACGGCATTCACCGACGGTGCCCAGTTCGGTTTCGGGGCCGAGATCGGTATCAGCACCCAGAAACTCCACGCCCGCGGCCCGATGGCGCTGCGCGAGCTGACGACATACAAATACCTGATCGAGGGCGACGGGCAGACAAGACCATGACCATGGCCATGTGCAACGGGCGTCGCGGACGGCAGCGTCCGCGACGTTTTTTGTCCCGCATGTGACTTTTTTTGACGAAAAATGCCGTTTGTGCGTCATGCAATACGGAGAAAATACTATTTTTACATTGGGATATTGCATGAATGGACAGGATATTCACATACACCGTTGCCGCAACGTTGGCCGTTGCCGCCGTTCTGCAGGTTGCGTTCGGCAATCCGGACATACGCATGTTCGCGTTTCCCGTCAATGCGGCCATATTGCTGGCCCTTGTCGGCGGGCTCTTCGTGCTGAACCGCGAGGCGGGCAAAAGCCGTTTTGCGGCCGCCTTCGCGTCGGGGTATGCCGGAGCGGCCGTCGTCGTGCTGGCTGCGGTTTGCTGCATTCCCGTGGCGTTGTGGCCGCGGGCCGAGTTCCAGCGTTCGTGGATATTCGGAGCCGTGCTGCTGCTGACGCTTGCGGTGCTCTTCCTTGCCATGCTCAGGTATCGCGGTGCCATGCGGCTGCGTTTCCTGCTCAACCATGCGGGCCTGTTCATATTCGTTGCGGCGCTTGCGTTCGGCGCACCCGACATGCAGAGGCTGCGTGCGGCCGTAGATACGGGCGGCAGCACCGATGTCGCGTACGATGACCGGGGACTCCCGCACTCGCTGGGATATACGCTTGCCGTCGAGTCGTTCGAGGCCGACTTCTACGACAACGGGCAGCCTTCGGGATTCCGGGCCGTGGTCACGGCCGACGGGAAGAGCCGCACGCTGCGGGTGAACCACCCGTGGCGCAAGTCGTGGAGGCAGGATATCTACCTGGCCGGGTATGATACGGCTGCCGGCAGCGATTCGCAATACTGTATTCTCGAATTTGTCGTACAACCATGGAAATATGCCGCACTGGCAGGACTGCTGCTCTTCCTCGCAGGGGCCGTTGCCATGATCCGCGGCGGACGTCAAAGAGCTTGATATGGGCTGGGAGACCTTTACATATTTCGCCGCAGTGTCGATGCTCCTGTCGCTGGCGGGAGGCGTAACGGCCATGGCCGCACCAAGGCGTGCGGCAGTGTCGCTGTCGCTGTCATGGGCCGGAGTCGCCGTGCTGGGTGCTTTTGTGGCCGGAATGTGGGTGTCGCTCGGCCGTCCGCCCATGAGGACCATGGGCGAGACACGTCTGTGGTACTCGCTCTTCGTCATGGCGGCCGGCGCCATGGTCTACGGCCGGTGGCGCTACCGCTGGCTGCTGCTGTTCACGACGGTGCTCTCGTCGGTCTTCTGCTTCATAAACATATTCAGACCCGAAATCCACGACCGTACGCTCGTGCCGGCTCTGCAAAGCCCGTTCTTCATTCCCCATGTCACGGTCTACATGTTCGCTTACGGCATTCTCGCCTGTGCTTTCCTGCTTGCCGTGGCTGCGCTCGTCAGGCGCGGGCACGACTATCTGGAGTCGGTCGACAACCTCGTCTATATCGGCACCGGACTGCTCTTCACGGGCATGCTTACCGGCTCGATCTGGGCAAAGCAGGCCTGGGGCGACTTCTGGGACTGGGACCCCAAGGAGACTTGGGCCGCCATGACCGCAGCCGCATACCTCGCATATATCCACCTGAGACTGACACGCTCGCCGCGCAGCCGCTGGCTCTATGTGGCGGTTGTCGTCGGGTTCCTGCTGCTGCAGATGTGCTGGTACGGCTACAAGTATCTGCCCTCATCGGCCGAAAGCCTGCATCTTTACAACGTAACACAATAAACCCAAGTTTCATTAAAACCCAAAGACAATGAAAACAAGTTCGAAAATCATCATTGCCGCGATTGGCGTGGTCGTTGTCTGCGCCATCGTCTACCGGGCCGTCAATACGACGCCTTCGGAGTCGATGCCCGCCGACGAGCGCGTCGCCAAGATTCTCGACAGTGGCGGCTGTATCGAGTGCCACACCGCGAATCCCCCGCTTCCGTTCTATGCCAACTGGCCGATTGCCAGGAAGGTCATCACCGAGGATATCGTCGAGGGCTACAAGGCCTTCGACATCGAGCCGATGCTCGTAGCCGTCGGCAGCGGCGAAGCCGTGAACGAGGTGGACCTCGCCAAGGTCGAGAAGACCGTGATGGACGGTACGATGCCCCTTGCCAAGTACTATCTGGTGCACTGGGGTTCGTCGCTGACCAAAAAGAAATCGGAGGTGCTGCTCGACTGGATCCGCGACCAGCGTGCAAAGTTCTATCCCAACCCGCTGGCGGCTCCCGAATTCGCCAACGAGAGCGTGCGGCCCGTACCCGATGCGGTCGAGTATGATGCCGACAAGGCCGAGTTGGGCTATCTGCTCTATCACGACACGCGCCTGTCGGCCGACGGGACCGTTTCGTGTGCCACATGCCACGGGATCAATACCGGCGGCGTGGATAACCTGAAGTATTCCGAGGGTATCGGCGGACAGCTGGGCGGCGTGAATGCCCCGACGGTTTACAATGCCGTCTTCAACTTCGCGCAGTTCTGGGACGGCCGTGCGGCGACGCTTGCCGATCAGGCTGCCGGTCCCCCGCTCAACCCCGTGGAGATGGGCTGCTCGTCGTTCGACGAGATCGTTGCTCGCCTGAGCCGTGACCGTGCCTTCGTCAAGGCTTTCAAGGCTGCATATCCCGAAGGACTGAGCCAGGCAACCATAACCGATGCCATTGCGCAGTACGAGCGCACGCTCGTTACTCCGAATTCGCCGTTCGACCGCTATCTCAAGGGTGACAAGACGGCCATGACCGCCGACCAGATCAGGGGTTTCGAACTCTTCAAGGAGTACAGCTGCGCCACGTGCCATGCCGGTGTGAACATGGGCGGGCAGAGCTACGAGCTGATGGGTCGCCGGGCCGACTATTTCAAGGACCGCGAGCTCCAAGAGAAATCGGGTCTCACCGACGGC
>DXGW01000111.1 GCA_019113665.1 Candidatus Alistipes excrementipullorum | reverse complement strand
CAAAAAGCAAACATCATACTCCCCCAAGCATGAAAATCCGATCCTGCAATCCGGCCGGAAGGCCTCGTCCCGCATAACGAACCATCAATTTAAGCACTTATATTACAACAACCTAAATCTTAAACCATTCTCATGAGAAAACTTCTGCTATCAACAGTATGCCTAATATCGGCAATGCTGTCATTTTCGTGCACGAAAACCGAGGAGCCGGTGCCGGTACTGGAAACCCTCGAATTTGCGAAAGAGACCGTTCAGGTAAGAACGGGTGAAGAGTTGCAACTCGAAATCAAGGCATCGCTCGAACTCGACGAGATCGGGCTGGTGTACACTTCATCGGACGAGACGGTTGCAACCGTTTCGGAAACCGGTGTCGTAACGGGAATCAAGGAAGGTCGCGTCGAGATAACGGCGACAAGCCTTGAGTTCAAGAAATCGGCAACCTGCACCGTGATCGTATCAAATATCAGGATCGAGATCGATCCGGCGTCCATCACGATAGACGTTGCCGAAACCAAAGAGCTTACCGTACTGTTGACCCAGGGGGTTGAAAGCGACATCGAGTGGAGCTCAGAGGACGAGACCATAGCTACGGTCGATGCAGAAGGTGTTGTTACCGGTGTCGGCGAAGGTACCACAAAGGTCATAGCTACGGAGAAGATACACGGCGTATTTGCCGAGTGCGAGGTTAAGGTACACGACCCGCGTCCGTTCCCGGCCGGAACAGGTACCGAAGACGATCCATACGTTTTATCGACACCGCAGCACCTGGTAAAATTCGTACAGTTCATCAACGGCGAACTTACACCCGAAATTGAGCCCGAGACCCCGATGAACGAGGCATGCTATGTCATAGGCACAGATATCGACATGACAGACGTCGAATTCGTACCCGCAATGACATTCAAGGGAAAACTGGACGGTCAGAACCACAAGATCAGCAACCTTACAATCACACCCGTTGGTTCTGATCCCGTAGGCTTCTTCAGCGCGACCGAGAAAGCCACTGTCAAAAACCTCGATTTTGAAAACATCAGGATTTCCGTCACAGTGGAATCACAGCTTATGACGGCTGGAATCGCCGGCCGCGCCACAGACACTACAATCGACAACTGCAATGTCTCCGGCACAATCATATCAGGAGCCAAGGCAATGTTCGTAAGTACCGGAGCAAGCAACGGAAGCTGCTCGGTGGTCGGCGGTCTGGTAGCATATGCCATGGGAACGACCATCTCCAACTGCTCGTTCGAAGGATATGTAAGCGGCAAGAACCAGTTCGTCGGAGGTATCGTGGCCGTAGCCGAAGGTACCAGGATCGACAACTGCTCGATACCCGAAGGTACCGAAATAGCCTGCATGATGAACCATGCCGGAGGAATAGCCTCGCTGATGCGCCTTGAATCGGAAATCACGAACTGCAAGGTCGAAGGATCGATCAAATGCAATTACGCATCTAACGGCGGTATCGTAGGCAAGGTAGAGGGCGGACGTGTAGAAAACTGCGTCGTAGCAAGCAACGCCGAAGTCAAGGGACACGTAAACAATACAAGCTACCAATATCTCGGAACCGGAGGCATCGTAGGATACATCTATACGACCGAAACCAGCAAAACGGTATATATCAACAACTGCGCATGCTACTGCCAGGTAACGGCAAATGCTGCCCTCGGCGGTATCGTAGGATACATCAAGACTGCCAATGCAGGCGACAATGTCTATATCACCAACTGTCTGTACAAAGGTGAAGGGCTGACCGCCGTATCCAAAAACACATACAACTATGCCATAGCAGCCGGAATAGCAGCATACTGCCACGACACGGACAAGGGCGATGTTCACATCGCCAACTGCGCGAGCCTCATCGACGGCATATCGTTCATCTCCACGGCAACGGCTGCCGGATTCGGAGGTCTCGGAGGATACGTGAGATACAATGTCGCCTTCGACACATGCTACTCCAACCTCGAAGTGGCCGACATCGTATCCTACGACCAGAACCTGCCTATCACCGACTACTCAAACATTATTCAGTACGGAGGAATGTACGGAGCATCGTACGGCTCGGCCAACAACGTATCGTACACCCACTGCTACTATTCCGACAGCGGCAAAGTCGGCAGGGACATAAGCGGCACCCCGACCAAGACCGAGTGCGAAGCCATCTCGAATCAGGCCATGACCGACGGCACACTGCTCGCATCTCTCAATTCTGCAGCAGACGCCTACAATACCACCGCAGCGCCCGAAGTGAAGGCAAGTTCGTGGGTTGCAAATTCGGACGGATATCCCATACCGTCGAGCGTACCCGCTGATCCCGCATTCGGAAGCAGTTCGAACAAGACCCGAGTAAGCCTTATCGGCGACTCGATCAGCACGTTCAGCGGATATCTTCCTGCAGGTTACAACACCTTCTACCCGACCGGATCCGTCATATCGGCAAGCCAGACCTACTGGTACAAGCTCATCTACAACTACATGAGCAACGCCAAACTCGACATGAACATAGCATGGACCGGTACGCTGGTAACACGCTGCACCAACACGCAGTATGCCGGCGAGCACTGGTACGGTCACGACTTCTGCGCCCGTTTCATAGACAAGGGCATGGGTAACCCCGACGTAATACTGATACACGGAGGAACCAATGACGTTTCAGGACGTGGAGAGGTCAGCCTCTATCCCAACTTTGCAATCGACGGCGGCGTTTGCCCCGATGACAACGTATTCGCCGAATGCTTTGCCAAGGCCGAGGCAGCGAAGAGCCGCAGCGAGATCGAGGCTCTGGACGACACATGCTTCATCAACGCATACATCAAGCTCATATCGCTCATACGCCAGCAGTATCCCGATGCCAAGGTCGTAATGCTCATCGGCGACTGGCTGCCCGCAGGTGCACGTCAAACTATCCACAAGATAGCCGATCACTACGGCTCGCTCTACGGATACAAGTGCGTGGACTTCCAGGATATCGAGCAGTTCCATGGAACATCGGTAATTCCGAAGGAGACGGGTTGCCACCCCAACGAGGCCGGATTCGAAGTGATGGCATCGTATATCTACAAGCAGGTAGGTGACTATATCGACACCGCCATGTAACAAAACCTCACAAAAAAGGGGAGCGGTTGAACCGCTCCCCTTTTTTTATCTGCATATGTTTCAGAAGAGTTTCTTCTTGCTGGTCGTAACCACAAAATCCTTGAGATAAAATGGCTCGAAATATGCCACATCGGCAAATTCCCCGCGATCGAAAGCTTTCTGCGCAAGAGGCGCCATGCCCCGTACGGAAGGCACGACATCAACGAAAGTGACATCGGGGAGTACTTCAGCGCACTTGACGGCCCCGTTACCGAAAATCACGAGACGTCCCTCCTTGCGCCATACGGCAAAGCTATGATCATCGACAACCTCGGCGGCAACCTCGGTCAACGGATTGCCTTCCGTATCGAAAATCTGAGCATACACCTCCATACGTCTGGCATCTACCATAGGGCACAATTTGGCCGTTCCCCAGTCGGGCACATCGATGATTCCGGCCTCGTAATCCTCGCGGGCAACCTCCATGAGTGCATCGAGCGAACCGACCGCAATAAGCGGCTTGCCGGTTCCATAGCACAATCCTTTGGCGAACGACACGCCTATGCGCAAGCCGGTATAAGATCCCGGGCCCTTGCCTACGGCCACGGCATCGATCTCGTCGGGAGTAATCCCCGTCTGCCGGAAAAGTTCATCGACGAATACGCCGACCTTGCTCGCATGATCACGACCTTCGTCGCTCTCACGCAACGATACGATCTCTCCGTCGCGTGCCAGACCGACCGAGCATATGTCGGTCCCGGTCTCTATACATAGAATCAGTGCCATATCATTTACAGTTCTTCATTGCCTTATCCATCTCGCGGCGCGCATCGTTGGCCTTGAGATATTCGCGCTTGTCATACGACTTGCGGCCACGGGCAAGACCTATCGCCACTTTCGCCAGTCCGCGTTCGTTGATGAATATGCGCAGACCGACAACCGTCAGGCCCTTGTCCTGCAACGAACGTTCGAGTTTCGACAGCTCCTTGCGGTTAAGCAGCAACTTGCGATCACGTTTGGGCGCATGGTTGTTGCACGTTCCCCAACCGTACTCGGCTATGTTGAGACCGCGCAACCACAGCTCACCCTTGTCGAAATAGCAGTAACTGTCAACCATGGAAGCCTTTCCCGAACGCAACGACTTGATCTCGGTACCGACAAGCACGATGCCGGCGACATACTCCTCGAGTATCTCGTAATCGAACGTCGCCCGTTTGTTGCGTATGTTTATCTTCTTGTTATCGGACATATTAATGTTTCGGACATTGCCGAAGTGCAAAGATACGTATTTTTCGCGGTTCGAGAAAAAAATTCCGGCCGAATGGAGATTGCATGCGCCCGTATGAGATGTTCGGCACACGATTTGTTCAACATTCATGCGGGTAGAGCCGGATAAGATAACTAATTCTTTTATCTTTGATATGTTTTACACATCTTTCTGTTTATTTTCTGTTTGCACACGGTATGCGCAGTGATGCGTGTACGACTCCGGCTCTCCCTTTTTACCAAATTACAGAATCAGACGCTGCAACTTCTTGGACAACTGCACCTTGGCCTTGTTCAGTCTGGAGAGGTACATGGTTATCTCGGCGAGCTGGCTGTCGTCAATATTCGGGTCGGAGAGTTTGGCCTTCTGCTCCGTAATGATACGTTCGATGATCTTGGACTTGTATAGTGTTATGGCCTTGGGGACACCTGTTGCAAGAATCTCCTCGTCGCTCTCGACATGGACGTCCTTTTTGCGCCATATCTCGCTGGGGACATAATTGTCATCGGAGGTCAGTATGTCCACGGCCGCATTGCAGACCTGCGGGTCGGCATGGTTAATGAAGTTGTGGACCGGCACTTCAACGCCTTCGCCGGTCTCCTGCCACAATTTGCGGTACAGATCGAGAATCTCGTCATAGGCCTTGTTCTCGAAATGCAGTCCGTCGGCATCGAGGTCACGGAATATCTCGGCAGCAACATTCATCGTCACATATTCGCGTCCCTCCTTGAACTCGAATGTACGGTGGCCGTACTTGAGCAGGTATTTTACCAGTTCGCGCTCAAGGGCCTCGATGCTGCTGCCGGCGACGACACCCTTTGCCGTCGCGGGGGCAGTCTGCGTCTGCGCCTCACGGCGCATCAGCGTCTGCTGCCGGCGGACGAACTCCTCGGCTTCGCGGTCTCCGGTCGACAGCATGCGCTTGCGCGCAACCTCACCGACAAGGACGCTCTCGTCCATATCCATTATGCGGGCGCACTCCTTGATATAGACCGAACGCTGTATGGTATCGGGTATCTGCGCTATCGACTGGACCATGTCGGCTATCAGTTCGGCACGCTTGATCGGATCCTTGCCGGCATCGTTCAACAGCAATTTGGCCTTGAACGTAAGGAAGTCCTCCTCGTTGGCGCGTATGTACTCCTGCACCTCCGTTGCCGTATGGCTGCGGGCAAACGAATCGGGATCCTCGGGTTCGGGCAGCAGCACGACGCGCACGTTCATGCCTTCGCGCAGAATCATGTCTATACCGCGCAGGGAGGCATGGATACCCGCCGAATCGCCGTCGTAAATAACCGTAATGTTACGCGTAAAGCGGCTGAGCAGACGTATCTGTTCAGTCGTAAGCGACGTACCCGACGACGACACCACATTCTCGACACCGGCCTGGTGCATCGATATGACATCGGTATATCCCTCGACCATGATGGCGAACTCCTGCTGCTGTATGGCCTTCTTGGCAAAATAGAGACCGTAGAGTTCGTTCTTCTTGCTGTATATTTCGCTTTCGGGCGAGTTCTGGTACTTGGCCACGCTCTTGTCCGTACGCAGCGTACGGCCTCCGAATGCGACTATACGGCCTGATATGTTGTGCACCGGGAAGATGACCCTGTCGCGGAAACGGTCATAGAGCGTGCCGTCGCTTTCGCGTTTCAGCGACAGTCCTGTCGAGAGCAGGAACTCCTCCTTGTATCCGGCAGCCAGTGCCTCACGTGAGAACGTATCGCCCTTCGCCGGGCAAAATCCCAACGCGAACTTCTGGATCGTGGCATCGGTAAACCCGCGCTTCTCGCGGAAATACGACATGCCGACACTCCGGCCTTCGTCGGTGCGGTGCAGGTAATTCGTGAAGTAGTCGGCAGCCCACCCGTTAAGGGCGAACATGCTTTCACGGTTGTCGTTGCGCTGAAGCTCTTCGGGCGTAAGTTCCTTCTCCTTTACCTCGATGCCGTACTTTTTGGCTACGATCTTCAGGGCTTCGGGGTAGGTGACACCTTCATGTTCCATTACGAAGGTGACGGCATTGCCGCCCTTGCCGCAGCCGAAGCACTTGAATACGCCCTTCGACGGCGAGACCACGAACGACGGGGTCTTCTCGTTATGGAAAGGGCAGCAGGCCTGATAGTTCACGCCCTTCTTCTTGAGCGTGACATAATCGCTGATGACGTCGACGATGTCGGCGGCGGCATATATCCGGTCTATGGTGGCCCTGTCAATCATGAGGACAAAGATAGTGAATATTTCCGTATGTTGGACCGTGTCGCCGCCGCCATCTAATAACGGAAGATTTATGTACACATAGCGATTTTTTATGTAAATTTGCGCACTATGGGATTCAAACTCGTTTCGGATTACAAGCCCACGGGCGACCAGCCCGAGGCTATTGCGGAACTTGTCCGCGCGATAAAGGGAGGTTCGGACCACAATACGCTCCTCGGCGTAACCGGTTCGGGCAAGACCTTTACCGTCGCCAACGTCATAGCGCAACTCGAACGCCCGACACTCGTATTGAGCCACAACAAGACACTGGCGGCACAGCTGTACGGAGAGTTCAAGAACTTCTTTCCGGACAATGCCGTCGAATACTTCGTCTCCTACTACGACTACTACCAGCCCGAGGCATACCTGCCGTCGACCGATACATATATAGAGAAAGACCTCTCGATAAACGACGAGATCGAGAAGATGAGGCTGAGTACCGTCGCCACCCTGCTCTCGGGGCGCAGGGACGTGGTGGTCGTTTCGAGCGTGTCGTGCCTCTACGGCTGCGGCAACCCCGACGACTTCCATGCCACATCGATAACCGTCAAGGTCGGCGACGTCGTAAGCTACAAGCATTTCCTGTACAAGCTCGTCGAGGCGCTTTACACGCGTACCGAACGGGACCTGACACCGGCGACGTTCCGTGTCAACGGCGACACCGTCGACATAATGGCCGCATTCGGTGAGTTCGGCAACCAGTGCTTCCGCATAATGTTCTTCGACGACGAAATCGAGGCGATACAGACCATCGACCCGGTAACGGGACAACGCCTGCAGACCCTCGAATCGCTTACGCTCTACCCCGCGAACCTCTTCGTGACGACAAAGGAGCGCATCAATTCGGCCGTCCAGCAGATATACCTCGATCTGGGCAAGCAGATCGAGTTTTTCGAGCGTGAAGGCCGTCCTACCGAGGCGCAGCGCCTGAAACAGCGCGTCGAGTACGATCTCGAAATGATCAAGGAGCTCGGATACTGCTCCGGCATCGAGAACTATTCGCGCTATTTCGACGGACGCGCCGAAGGCACACGCCCGTTCTGTCTGCTCGACTTCTTCCCGAAGGACTATCTGATGGTAATAGACGAGAGCCACGTGACGATACCGCAGGTAAGGGCAATGTACGGAGGCGACCGCGCACGCAAGGAGAATCTCGTGGAATACGGCTTCCGCCTTCCCGCAGCCAAGGACAACCGCCCGTTGCGTTTCGAGGAGTTCGAGCAGCTCATGGGCACCGCCATATACGTAAGCGCCACACCTGCCGACTACGAACTCATAAAGAGCGAAGGCGTGGTTGTCGAGCAGTTGATACGCCCGACGGGCCTCGTCGACCCGCCGCTTGAGGTTCGTGTAACGCTCAACCAGATAGACGACCTGCTCGAAGAGATCGAGAAACGCGCAAACAACGACGACAAGATCCTCGTCACAACCATAACCAAACGCATGGCCGAAGAGCTGTCGAAATACCTCGACCGCGTAGGCGTGCGCAACCGCTATATACATTCGGACATCGACACGCTCGAACGCGTGCAGATTCTCGAGGACCTGCATGCCGGAATGTTCGACGTGCTTATAGGCGTCAACCTGCTGCGCGAGGGACTCGACCTGCCGGAAGTTGCGCTTGTGGCGATA
>DXGW01000010.1 GCA_019113665.1 Candidatus Alistipes excrementipullorum | reverse complement strand
TCGGTCGAGGCGGCGCCTTCACTCAAAGGTCTGGTCAACGTCGAGGCCTCGACACTGCCCGACGGCGTAAGGGTCAACCGTACATGCGACTCGGTCTACGTCTCGCACCGGCCCGGCAACTTCAGGCTGGTTCTGCATGCGGAGGCGGACTCGCAGGTCGATATCGAAGGCTCCGTACGCGGCGTAAACGCAAGCATCGAAGCACAGACGCGCGCCCTGCAGGAGGTTGCAGCGGTAAACTTCTCGACAGAGCTGCGTTTCCCGGGCGAATCAAGGTCCTACATCTATCTCGACATACACCGCAGTTCTCTGTATTCGGGCCGCATAGTGGTCGTATTCGAACCCAATCCCGTAAAGTTGAGCGGTCCGATCGAACTCGACGAGACAGGTTCCTATGACTTCGGACGCTATGTCGACGGCGAACTCGGACGTCTTGTCGTTCCGGAAGGAATGAAGGCCCACATGGAGTTCGACGATGACGAGGACCCGTGGATTCTCCTCGACGAGACCGATGAGGAGATACGCATTCTCGGCGGCTGGCGTCCCAACGACCCCAAAGCCGACGGACGTACTCAGTACGGACGCATCGTAATCTCCGATGCCGACGGCTCGAATCCCGAAAGCTACGTCATAAGCCGCCGCAACTACGGCCTGCCCGTAGTCGAGATCGGCGGGACATGGTGGTGCAAGTACAACCTGCGAGGCGACGCCCGCAGTTTCGACGACCAGGTGCAGATAGCTGCCGATCCCGCCACAGCCGACGGTCTGGCCGACTATCTTGTCGGTTGCAGCGAAGAGGAGCTGCTCGCCCTCCTTGGCGACCAGTACCAGGGAGGCAATCCGCAGGGTCTGCCGTTGCGGCACGACGGGGAGGCTTTCTATTACGAGGGCATGAAAACCTCGGGGCAGAGTTTCGGCAGCATTGACCCGGCAAGCATGGCCCCGGACGGATACATGCTCCCAGGCTACGACGACTACGCCTTCTTCAGCGGCAGCAACAACTACAATATCGGCGGCGTAGGATCACGCACATACAACAATGCGGCCGGAGAGAGCATCGAGGTACGCGTAATCGAGCGTGAGGCCACATTGCTCGGCCAGAGCTACGGCAACATATCGTTCTACGAGTTCCGCCACGGAGACGGGACATGGGTCCTCTACGGCACTGGGCACCAGTGGGACACGACCCGCGGGAACATAGCCAGGAAGTCTATCCTGCTGGCCACGTGCGGCAGCGGTTCGAACAGCTGGCTCATGGAAGGATATGCACAAAGCGTCAAGCCCAACCAGAACTGGCTCAAGTTCACCGCCCACAACCCGACAAAGACGCGCACGGTACGATGCGTGAAACAACCGGTGGAATACATATACTGATATTGACAAACCTTTTCGGAAAAAGATGAAAATGAAAAGACATATCATAACGGCAATAGTGTCGGCCGCCGCCATTCTGGCGACGTCGTGCACCGACGACAAGGAGCAGATCCCGGCCGGGAACGACAAACCGACATTCGTAAACCTGACTCTGGCCGCATACGAATCGGCCGACGGGTTCGACGACAACCTTACGCTGCAGGCGGCGCACGCCTGTCTCTTCGAAGACGGTTTCATGACCGAAGTATATGAAACGCCCGTGCTCGAAGGCGGCAGCTACGGCTTCCGAGTCGGCAAAAAGACCGGTACGCTCTACGTAGTGGCCGACGCCATCGACATGGAGACCCTCAACGGGCTCCGCGACCGCGGCATCGGTGAGGACGAGTGGCTGGGTCTGACGATAGGCAGCAACGACAACCTTCCGCGACGCTTTGCCTCGGGCCGCGCCGAGCTTTCGGGCAATGGTGTCGGTACGATAGCCATGACCCGCGGTACAGCCCGTTTCGACCTGCATGTACGCGCCGTCGGCACGATCGAGATCGAAAGCCTCACGCTTACAGGCGTGGCGACAGGCACAAAACTTTTCGACAGCGCCCACACTCCCGAGATCGGACTCGGCGAGATTACGATCCGTCCGTCGGAGCCTTACATCGAAGACACCCGCGGCGTGGCATACCTCTATGAACAGACGACACATGAGACCGTACTGACGGTCGAAGCCGTGATCGACGGCCGGAAGGAGGAACTCAGCGTCGGACTACCGCCGGCCATACGTCGCAACTGCATCTACGTGATAAGTATCACACGTGACGTTGCCGAGAGCGACGCCGTACTCAGCGTCGACCCGTGGGAGGCTGGCGAAGACACGGAGGTCGTCCCGGGATTCGGCTCGACCATCAGGGTGGACGACGTGGCTTCGGAGCTGCCTGCCGGCGTCGTGCTGTCCGACGACAGGACCATGATCACGATGCCTTACGGTGCAGCCGAGCTTGTCATGGCTCTCGACTGCGACAGCGAGCTCGAATTGCAGGAGGTAGCCGACCGCAACCTCACGGTGGAGCATATCGCAGGCGAGGGAGGTCCGGCCGCAAAGAACGTATTCAGAATAAGCAAACGCCACTTCACACCCGACATGCCCGCAGGCGATGTCGACGTGTTGTTCCGCCGCAAGGGGCTCAACAACGTATATGCCGAAGACCGCATCACCCTGCGTCTGGAAGCAAACCCGACGGTCATAGAGGGAGAGATATCATTCGCCGACGGAGCCGTCGCCTATGATTTCGGACGTTACGTCGACAACGAACTCGGCCGTTTTACCCTTCCGCAGGGTAAAAACATGAGCGTGGAGTTCGCCGACGGCGAAGATCCGTGGGTCAAGCTCGTTCCCGCGGACGATAACGATCGCACAATCCGCGTATTGGGCGGCTGGAAGCCCAACGACCCGACGGCCGACGGCCGTACGCAGTCGGCAACGCTCGTGATATGCAATGACAACGGATCGCAGCGCGAGGAATACACCGTTTCGCGACGCAATTACGGTCTGCCCGTCACATGGTTCCACGGTGTATGGTGGTGCAAGTACAACGCCCGCGGCAACTCGCGCGATTTCGACGACCAGATACTCTCGTCGTCAGACCCGGCCGCGGCCGCAGGCAAACGGGTAATCGACTATCTGCGCGACTGCTCGCCCGAGGAGTTCTACGACCTGTGGGGCTGGGC
>DXGW01000110.1 GCA_019113665.1 Candidatus Alistipes excrementipullorum | reverse complement strand
TCGGGGTGGCACGGCCGATGACCACGACGTCCTTGTCGGTAATGGTACCGTCACCGTTGACGTCACGGTACTTGATGTCGCCGGGACGTATGGTCGAACGCGACGAACCGTTGGCCGCAACATCGGAACGCAGCACGTAGTCGTCGCCGACACGGTCAAAATCATCGTAGGTATATACGCCCTCCCAGATGAGGCCTATGAACTGGCCGATCGACTGTCCGACCTGTGCCAGATAGAGATTGGTCTTCGACATGTCCCAACCGGACGATATGGACGACAGCAGGCGCGACTCGCCGTCGTTGAGCGACAATATCTTGTTCTTGTTGAACGAGATGTTGAAATCGCTGCGCCACTTGAAGATGCGTGTGTCGACATTGACCGTCGAGAGCGTGAACTCCCAACCGCGGTTGCGTATGGCGCCCACATTCTTGTAGACCTTGCTGAAACCGGTCGTATAGGGAAGGTCGGCATTGAGCAGCAGGTCACGCGTATGTTTGTTGTAGTAGTCCACCGTAATGTTCAGACGGCTGTTGAAGAACGAGAGGTCGATACCGGCGTCGAACTGTGCGGTAGTCTCCCATTTAAGGTCGGGATTGCCGATCGACGTGGTACGTATTCCGAATTCCGGAGTACCGTTGTTGTAGGAGTAATAATACGTATAGTTGGTTCCCATCTGCTCGAAACGGCCGAAATCGGAAATCCGGTCGTTACCGGTAAGACCGTAGCTCACACGCAGCTTGGCATTGTCGAGGAAGTGCCAGTTCTCAAGGAACTTCTCCTCGGATATGCGCCATGCGAAGGCCGCCGACGGGAAATAACCCCAGCGGTTCTGCTTCGAGAACTTGCTCGAGCCGTCGGCACGGAACGATGCCGTAAGCAGATAGCGGTCGTCATAGTTGTAGGTCACGCGGCCCAGGTACGACATCAGACGGTTTTCGCTGATGCTCGTCTTGTTCGCTCCGGGAGTACCGGTATCGATACCGCTGATGCCGAGATCCTCGATGGGTATCTGCTCGCCGGTAAGCTCATATATCTCGTTCTGGTTGGCCTGAAGCGTCCAGCCCACGAGTGCCGTTATCGAGTGGTTTCCGATCTTCTTCTTGTAGTTGAGCGTATTCTCGTTGAGAAGGCTCCGCGCCTGACGGAAATTGACGGCTCCGTTCACGCCCTTGGTATTGCTGGCCGAAGCCGACGAACCGCGCGACGTCGTGGAGTTGTAGAACGACGACTCCTTCCATGTACGGTCGTACACGCCGCCCTTGACAATAAGTTCGAGATCCTTGTATATCTTGATCAGGATATTGGCGTTTCCGCGAATATACTGGCCCTTCTTCACGCGGATACTGTTGCGCACATCGAGCACGGGATTGAAACGCTCGTCCATGGCACCCTCGTCGACGGGCTCGTCCATGATGTTGTAATCGTCGCTCGGGAAGACCGGACGGTAACCCCACGTACGGTACATCAGATAGCCCGAATAGGTCTGCGTCGTACTTGCGCTCTGCGAGGCTATGTCTCCATAGGACTTGTCGTTGGAGTATTCGCCGGCAACATTGAAACGCAGCCAGCGGTTGAACGTGTGGTTCACATATACCCTGCCCCTGATACGCTCGTAACCGCTGTAACGGATAATACCGTCATGGTTGGTATAGTTGGCCGAAATAGAGAACTTGGTCTTCTGCGTACCTCCGTTTATCGAGAGCGAGTGGCTGTGGATAACGGCCGTACGCATAAGTGCGTCCTGCCAGTCTATGGGCTCGACGTCCTTGTAATAATCCAGCGTGCGGCCGTCATAGAGATACGCACGCTCGGTCTCGGCCTTGTTGATCTCGTACTGGTACTTGACGAACTCGTAGGGGCTCATCAGCTCCATCTTGTTCGACGGCGACTGCACGCCGACATATCCGTCGTATGATATCGATGTACGGCCGACCTTTCCGTCGTTGGTCTCGATGATGATGACGCCGTTGGCTCCGCGCGAACCGTAGATCGCAGTGGCCGAAGCGTCCTTGAGAACGGTCAGCGACTTGATGTCCTGGGCATTCATCGACGAAGGGCTGAAACCTTCGATCGGGAAGCCGTCCACGACATAAAGGGGAGCATTGCTTTGCGTGATCGAGTTGCCGCCTCGGATAACGATGTTCATCTCCTCGCCGGGCTGTCCGTCCGAACTGGTTATCGAAACACCGGCTATACGGCCTGCAAGCGCCTGCTCGAAAGACGCCACGGGCGACTGCTGCAGATCCGAGACTTTGGCTACCGATACTGCTCCGGTAAGGTCCTTGCGGCGCTGCGTTCCGTATCCGACGACTACCACGTCCTCGATCATTTTGGTATCCTCCTCAAGGACAAGGTTGTAGTTGGTACGCGAATCCACTACCGTAGTCAGCGTAACGTATCCGAGGCAGCTGACCTCGATGGTCACGCCCTGCGGTGCCGTAATCCGGAATTTACCTTGTGAATCGGTCACAACGGCGACATTCGATTTCATGTCGCGCACGACCGCTCCGATCACCGGCTCGGAATTCGAAGCCGACAGGACCGTACCTGTAATGACATTGGGCTGGGAGTAACCGTCCCAAATCGCCGAGAACAGCAATATCAGGACAAACATACAGCCCGCAATCGGTTTAGAGTAAAAATTCTTCATGGGTTCTGTGTTGGTTTATGGTTATCGGTTATCTGTTCTGAAAGGGAATGCCGGCACACCTTCGCTGTCAAACAAGGTTGCCGTGGAGTCGTTGCTGAAAGCATATCTGACGTATTTCGGCGAGGGGACCTCGTCGCTGCTGACCCTGACGGTTTTGCCGTCGGCCACAGCACGGGCCGGCCGGAACTCTCCGTCTGCACCCGCAACCTCGAAGCCGCTGCGGCCGTCTGCCGGCCTTAAGACCAGCTCCCCGGCGACATTGCCGAACTCCACCACGACGGCACCGTCGGAAACGGTTGCCGATACGAACTCAGGGAAGGTGCACCGCAGGTTGCGGCCGTAATTCTCATGCAGAGCCACGGCCGCCAGACGCTCGCCTACTTCACGTTTTTTGGGAGGGTGTATGCAGGAGGGCGTACCGAGATCGGCCGCACATATTATCGCCGTATGCGGCGTGGAAGCCACGACACGGTGCTGCGCCTCACGCAGGAATGCGGCGTCGCGCGCCGGGGTTTTCTTGTAGTTGTAGGGCGCTATCTCGACCATATAGAACGGCATTGAGGCATTTCCCGACAACTCGCGCCACTGTCCGATCATGGCCGGCAGCATGCGCGCATAGAGATCGGGCGTATAGATGTTGTTCTCACCCTGGTACCATATGGCACCCGCCACAGTGTACCTTATCGAGGGATAGAGCATCGAGTTGTAGATGCCGCACTGCTCACGCTGCGGCGCCTTGGCGCTCAGGTCGATCGGGCGCAGCTGCACCTCGGGGAACGTCGACAGCAGTTCGCGGCTCACCCATGCCTGCACGTTCGACCCGCCCATGCTGATGTTGATCATGCCGACAGGGACTTTCAGCTCCTCATTGAGCTTTCGGGCAAAAATGTAGCCCACGGCACTGAAATCGGCCACCGTAGCCGGCGACGCCGACTGCCACGAACCTCCCTTGACGTCGCGCTGCGGCTTGCTGTCGATCTTCTTGGCAACGGTGAACATGCGCACGGTCCGGAAGGAGCCGGCCGATGCCACGATCCCGGCCGAATTCTCGACCGGCTGGTCACGGAAGCCCTTGACCGGCATCGACATGTTCGACTGTCCGGCACATATCCACACCTCGCCGAAGAGGATATCGCCGACGGTTATGCGTTCCCCGCGCGACGAGACCGTCATCTCATGCGGTTCGGTATCCGTACCGGTGGCAAGCATGCACTCCCAGTACCCGTCGGAATCGCTGCGGCATACCACGGCCCCGGTCCAGTCGGCAGATATACGCACCTTGGAATCGGGTGCCGCCCAGCCCCAGACCTTCACGTCGGAACCGCGCTGAAGGACCATGCCGTCGGAGACCAGACGCGGCAGGCTGAGCTGAGCCATTGCGCATGTCGCCACGGCCAATACGGACAGCATGGTCAGAATCAATCTTTTCATAACTTCATTCATCAGTTTTGTGCAACCGTCTCGTTCACGAGGCTACGGAACGACGGTATGCGGTGAAACGTAAGGTAGTTGGCGTCATGGGCCGAGGCAGCACCTCCCTCTTCGTCATCGAATGCGGTGCGCGATACGAAGACAATGTCTTCGCCGTGCACGACCCAGTCCACATACTGGAAAGCATGTTTCTTGATTTCGGGGTGGTAAAGCACCTGTTTGTGCATGGTCCACTCCCGCAGGTCGGCCGAACTCATCAGCGTAAGCGAGTTGCGCACGCTGGCCGGGTATTCCGAGGCGAAGTCCGGCAGGACATCGTTGGCCAGTGTCCAGTAACGCCCGCTGCGGGCATCGTACCGTATGGTGAACTTCTTGGCGCCGCCGGCAAAGGGCACATAATCCGACTCGGAAAAAGAGATCTCACGGCCATCGTCCGAAACATGGAGTATGGCCGCCTGCTCCGGAGTGCCGGGCCATACATGCACGCGCATGATGTCCAGAATATCTCCGTCGGGACCCACAACGGCATTGCCTTCGAGCCAGCCGCGCATCTCGCCGCCGATATGCTGCTGATCCGCCGGCAAGGTATTCGTCATGGTCCAGCTGTCGGCTCGGAGAAGGTCCTTGTCCAGGTCGGCGCTTATCATGAGGGCGCCGTAACGTATCGGCAGGTCGGACGCGATGGCATCGGCATTCTCCATGGCCCGCCATATGCGGCATTTGCCGATGACGACAGGTGTCGGCGCCGTATGGTACGCCCCCACGAACAACAGTCCGCTGTTGCGGTCGGCAGGCGTCGTCCACGTGTACCCGTGGTCTGTCGACTTCATTATCACGATATTCCCGTGGCCGCTCGCAACACCGAGCGCATAGAGCGTATCGTTCAGGAAAAAGAGATTGGCCCAGAAGAGCCCGTCGA